>JBOHJU010000104.1:0-8565 GCA_050728755.1 Methylocella sp. | reverse complement strand
GCTCGCGGCCGGCGGGCGGCTCGTCGGCAAGACGCATATGGACGAGATGGCCTATAGCCTCTTGGGCGCCAATTATCATTATGGAACGCCGGTCAACCCGGCGGCGAAAGAGCGGCATCCGGGCGGGTCGTCGTCCGGCTCGGCGGTCGCCGTCGCCGCCGGCCTCGCCGATTTCGCGCTCGGCACCGACACCGCGGGCTCCTGCCGCGCGCCGGCGGCCTTCTGCGGCGTATATGGCTTTCGGCCATCGCATGGCGCTGTGTCGTCGAACGGCGTCATCGCGCTCGCGCCGACGCTCGACGTCATCGGCTGGTTCGCGCGCGACATCGAAATGCTGACGACGGTCGCCGACAATTTGTTGCCGCCGGATATTGAGCCCAGATCCGTCGCGGGCGCGATCTGCTTAACCGAAGCCTTCGCGCATGCCGAGCCGGCCTTGGCCGCCGCGGCCGAGCCGGCACTCGCGGCTCTGCGCCGAGACTTCGCCATGCGGCAACAGACGTTGGGCGAAGACTTCTGGTCCGCTGCGCTGACTCATTTTCGCAATTTGCAAGCTTTCGAAGTCTGGGAAACGCATGGCGATTGGGTCAGGGCGAAGGATCCAGAGTTCGGGCCGGGGGTGAGACAGCGATTTCAATTCGCCGCGGCCGTCAGCCGCGAATCGAAACGAGAGGCGGACGCATTCAGGCGAGAGGCCCGCGAGAAGATCGACGATCTCCTCGGCGCCGCGGCGTGCTTCGTTGTCCCCACGACGCCATTCGCGGCGCCTCTTCTGAATGCGGATGCAGCCGAACTCGATACCAAACGCCAGCAAATGGTGCGAATATTCCTGCTTGCGAGCTTGTTCGGCCTGCCGCAGATCAGTATTCCCCTGAAGACCTCTGGCGCCCCTTTGGCCTTGTCGCTCGTCGGGCGGCGATGGTCGGATAGAAGCTTGCTCAACGTCGCGCGGCGGCTGGCGAGGGCACAGAAGCGTAGCTTTAGTGAGGACGCCAGTCACCCTTGGAATAGCACATAACGACGTGCCGCTCGTCCGCGCTTATTTTTGCGCCGATTTTACCGAAAATGCTCCACGCGAAACATTTTCC
Source organism: Methylocella sp. (assembly GCA_050728755.1). Taxonomy (GTDB): domain Bacteria; phylum Pseudomonadota; class Alphaproteobacteria; order Rhizobiales; family Beijerinckiaceae; genus Methylocapsa. The sequence goes on along the minus strand of JBOHJU010000104.1, from coordinate 7,477 downwards.
TCGACTCCGTGCCTAGCCCGCATGGGCCGCTTGATTTCGCAGTTCCCGGACGCGATCGTGATTTGCCTTCACACCTTCGTACTGACGGCGCACGATCGCTTTTACAGCCTGAGGCAGGTCCTCCATGAGTGCTGCTTCATAAGCGCTTTTTGCTACGTCTTCGCCGCGCTCGCATTCGGCCAGTACCGCGTATTCGTCCATTCCGGTGACCGAAGACTTGACGTTGGTCCAAGCGCGGTGAAGCGAACCGCCGACCGTGCCGGAGGTTGCGGGTTCGCCGCCGAGCCTCCGTATCTCGGCCTGCAATTCAGCAGCGCCTGCGTCGCATCTCCGGGCGGCATCCTCGAACACCGTCTTCAAACGAGGGCTTGTAACGGCTCCTGCGCAAGTTCGGAAGCCCTCCTCGCCGTCTTTTGTCGTCTCCAGAAGCTTGTTCAATGCCTCGACAACTTGACGATTATCCATTCGATTTCTCCTATTTCGTTCACGCAGCCTCAAAATGCCGCTCGCGCCCGCTAAATGCGCATGCGATTCGAAAGGTTCCAAAAGCTTCGCGAGCAAAATGAGGACAGCAATGCCACAGGTGCCGGCCCGCCTTTTCCTTGAGCCTTGGTCCGTTTTACGCGCATCTGCTTGAGGCTCCGCTGCGGCCCGGAGCCGCGGCGGGCAGGGTTTTCCGGCTCTGCCGATCTTTGCCGCCGATGTAAACGGCCGATAGGAAAATCGCGACTTGTGGCGTTCGCCGTGGCAAGTTTGCGGGCGCGGACTCAGGCCGCCATTTTCTGGCAGCTTTCGGCGCAGCGACGGCAAGCATCCACGCAATCTTTCATCTCACCGACTCGCTCACAATCCGCGGCGCATTGCGCGCAGATCTCGGCGCAGAGGCGACAGGTGCGTTTGTGAAGTTCCGAGCCGGTCAACATGACGTGCGCGGAAGTCCGGCAGATCTCGGCGCAAGCCATCATCAAGCTGAAGTGCTTGGGTTCGGTATGCTGACCGCCGGCCTCCAAACAGTGTCCCATCGCCGTCGACAGGCAGGTTTGATAGCAGCGTAGACATTCCTCGATGCAGCTTTTCATTTCCGCGTTGACGCGTTGCATGTTCGTGCTCTCCCATCACAATTGTTCAATTTTCATAACCGTTCATACTGTGCCGAGCTAGACCCCAAGCCTTTGCAGAATCTGGATCAAGCTGCCGCCTTTTGATTGACCGCGGCCGTGGCCAATCTCGAAAGTAGCTCGTCCGTCCTCTTCTCTTCGACCAGAGTGTTGTCGAGCAGTTTTACTGCCTCACTCAATCCCAGCTCGGAGGCCCATGTTTTCAGGGTGCCGTAGCGGGAAATCTCATAATGCTCGACCGCTTGTGCCCCGGCGAGGAGCCCAGCGTCAAGAGCCGGAGAATCATCGAACTCCTCCATAACCTCCTTGCCTTCGTTTAGTATAGCGAGAATCGCACCGCAGGTCTTGCCGCGCGCAGGCTTTCCGATCAGCTCGAAGATTTCCTCCAGGCGGCCGACCTGTCCGTCGGTTTCATCACGATGCTTCTCAAAGGCGTTTCGCAACTCGCCGGAATTGGCGGCTTTCGCCAACTTGGGAAGCGCCTTTAGAATCTGTTTTTCGGCGAAAAAAATGTCCTTGAGAGTCTCATGAAATAGATCCCTCAACGTCTTCGCTTTTGCAGCCATCGGATGCTCCCTAAGTTAGTGGATTGCATTCGCAAATGCGCGGGGAACCTTCGAAATTCCCATCGCCAAAATAAACGCCTGCGTTCCCGAGCATGGGTCCGTCCTTCAATGCACGCGGCTATCCGCGACAGACCTCTTGCAACGCCCCAGATTGGCGGCCCCGTGACTCAACTCGGAGCCGCTAAATCGGAGAATATAGGTGGCCTCAACTGGCCGCTGGGCATCCCGCTACTTGCCAGTCTTTTTGACCGCTCCCAAATCGGGGTAGTTTGTATTGCCCGGGCTCTGCGCGGTAGAAGAGTCTTTAGCGTCTTCTTTCGTGGTCTGAGTGCGACCGGTCATTTTCCCGATGGCCTTATCTACTAGGCCGGGTTCATTCTTCGTGTTTCCTGCGTCTTGCGCGAGCCCGACGGCGGGTGCAAGCACGAACACTGCCGTGGACAATGCAGCTACGAGCTTCATGAAAAGTCTCCTGTTGTGCGGTCGTACCGGCTCTGAACGAAGATTGCGCCGGACTACCGCCAAGAACGGAGTTTAGCCAATAAAGTTCCAACTGGAGCGCCACCATGGCGCCGGCCCGCAGCACGGCCTTTGGGGAACTGCTAACGCGGTTGTATCGGGCCCATCGTCCGAATTGGGCCTAATCGACTGGTATACATCGGCTGTTCGCGAGAACCTGCGCCAATGGCTAAAGGAACTTTTGGCCGATCCACGGCATTGCATCGTGCGGGCAGCGTTAAATGACGCCTCCGCACGGGAAACCGGACGAACGCGCGCGGGCCCCTAAGGCGCCTTGGAAATGGAGATCGAAAGTGAAACTGTATTTTATCGCGGCGGTACTCTTCGTTGCGGCGCCGGCTTTTGCATGGGCGGATGATTTGAGTTGCATCAGCACGACGTTCAACTTGCTCTCGCCCAACGATAAGGTGTGTGTCACGGATTATGACGATCCAAAGGTCCCCGGCGTGACCTGCTACCTTTCGCAAGCCCGGAAAGGAGGATGGAAGCAGCCGCTTGGTCTCAATGAAGACCCGTCAAACTTCTCGGTTACCTGCCGTCAAACCGGCCCCATCGGCGTCGACATGTCGAAATTACCGGACAATGAGGAAGCCTTCAGCGAGAAGACGAGCATCATTTTCAAGGCCACGCGCATTTATAGGGTGCTGGACAAGAAGCATAACACGCTGGTTTACCTCGCCGTAAGTTCGAGGATGGTTAGTGGTTCGCCGGCTAACTCCATCAGCTCCGTGCCAATCATGCCGTGGCGGGCGCAATGACCGCGGGACAACGATAAAAAATCGCAAGCCGAACCACAATCACCGCGGACTTTCCTTCAACTCAAGTCCCGCAAATGGCGGAACACGATCCTCCGCGAGATAAAGCCGGTGACGATCGCGATTTGCACGGAAAAATCTAAGGCGAGGCCGCTATCTTAGCCCTCAAAACATTTTAGGCTCCGCGGGTCACTTACAATCGGCGTCAAGCACGGCGATTCGGATCATGTTGGTTGCGCCGGGCGTGCCAAACGGAACACCCGCAACGATAATGATGCGGTCTTGTGCTTTTGCGAAGCCTTCGCGTCCGGCGAATTTGCATGCTCGCTTCGCCATGTCGTCGACGTCGTGCGCGTCCCTCGTGACGACCGCATGGACCCCCCAAACGAGAGCGAGACGGCAGGCGGTCTCCTGGTTTGGCGTGAGGGCGAGCACCGGCGCTTCAGGCCGCTCCCGGGCGATGCGAAACGCGGTTGCGCCGGAAAACGTCCAGGCGGCAATCGCCTTCAAATCCAGAGTTTCGGCGAAGTAGCGCGCGGCGACGGCGATCGCGATCGCATCGGCATTTGTCGCTTCGGGAGGAGCGCGCTGGGCATTGATGATACCGCGATAATAAGCATCGCGCTCGACCTCCTCCGCGATTTTGTTCATGGTCGCGACGGCTTCCAGAGGATATGAACCAGCCGCGCTTTCGGCGGAAAGCATGATCGCATCGGCGCCTTCGAAGACCGCGGTCGCGACATCCGAAACCTCGGCCCGTGTCGGGACTGGTGCGTTTACCATCGATTCGAGCATCTGCGTCGCGACAACGACAGGCTTGCCGGACAGGCGCGCCATGCGATTAATCCGCTTTTGCAATCCCGGAACTTTTTCGAGCGGCATCTCGATTCCGAGGTCGCCGCGCGCGACCATGAGTGCGTCGGAAATCTCCACGATCTCGTCAAGGCGCGCGATGGCCTGCGGTTTTTCCAGCTTCGCCATCACCAGCGCGCGGCCCACGGCCAGCTTCTTGACCTCGGCGACATCGTCCGGCCGCCGCACGAAGGAAACAGCGACCCAATCGACGCCTGCGTCGAGCCCGGCCTTGAGGTCGGCCATGTCCTTTCCGGTGATCGACGAAACTGGGATTTCGGTGTCCGGCAGACTGATACCCTTGCGGTTCGATATCTCGCCCGCGACATCGACGACGGCAACCGCGCACGTGGCGCTCGCCTCGGCGACGTGAAGCCGCACTTTGCCATCGTTGATGAGGATGGTGTGGCCTGGCTGCAAGGAGCGCAAAATTTCGGGATGCGGGAGCCCAACCCGGTTTTGACCCCCAGGCGCGGGATCCGAGTCGAAAACGAAATTGGCGCCCTTGACGAGTTGAACCGCCCGATCCCGGAAGGTGCCAATGCGCGGTTTAGGACCTTGGAGATCGAGAAGAATGCCAATCGGGCGCCCGCATTCCTCCTGGAGCGCCCTGATCATCGCGGCCTGACTGCGCATCTGATCACGCGAGGCATGGCTCATATTAATGCGAAATAAATCGGCGCCCGCACGAAACAACGCCGCTATCGTTGCTGGATTTGCGGACGCCGGCCCGAGGGTCGCGACGATCTTGCACCGGCGCAGCCGCACTTCAGCCTCGTCAAGTTGGATTATTAGGGGGTTGGCTGGCCTTCCGTCGAATCGGTCAATTGAACGGTCCAGTTTTTGGCTTCCTTGCCCGTATCGACTTCGAAAAAGCCGGTTCTGTCGAAACCACGCACGAAGCAATCCTCGCGCCCAATTATGCGGAATTCACGGTCGCGGGTGCACATGAAAGCCTTGCCCTTCCATTCGCCGCCATGCTCGTCCATCGCATAGACATAGTAGTACTCGGCCGCCAGGGCTCCCCGCACCAACGTCTCGCAACCGCTTGGCTTTAAATTCCACCAGCCCTCGCTGATCCATGTCTCGCCATCGGTATAGGCAAGAGAAACACTCACCCGGCTGGCGGAATTGTTGCAGAGGCGAAAATCCGCGCGCACCGGAGCAACTAAACCGCCCAAGGCGGAGATCGCCATCGCGGCAAGAATAATCGCTCGTTGCATCGATGTCTAAAATGCTGCGGTTACCGTCTTTGCCTATCTCGGGACCGCCCACCTGGCGGCGGCAAGCGAACGGAGCGCGGCCCCGTCTCACAAGTCTCCCTAAAGCATCATTCTTGCAAAGGGAAGGCGATTTCGCGATTCGGTTTTACGGTTGATCGCCGTCCGCGAATAGGGCATAAGCCGCAGCTTAGTTTCCAACCGGCTCCGAGCTCTGGTTGTTTTTGGGAACCCCCCGGTGAAAGTCCGCAACTCGTTAAAATCCATTCGTATGCGCCACCGCGCCAACCAGCTGGTGCGGCGCAAGGGCAGAGTATACATCATCAACAGGACACAAAAGCGCTACAAGGCGCGGCAGGGTTGATGCCGGTGGCGGCCGCGCGACCCAGCTTTTCCAGGTTGACGCTTATGCGCGCGTATCTGCTCTATGCCGCAAGCTTGGCTGCCGCGCTGGCAGCAGGCGTTTTTGTCCTCGCCCAAGCCCATGCGGCAGACTACGGCGTAGGGCGCGGCCGGGCGGGCGGAATCAGTTCCGATGACCCGCCAATCTCGCCGTCGCTACCCTTCTCCGGATTTGATCGCGATAGGCTTTGGGCGGCGCCGGGCGAAGGAGGAGCCGAAGAAAATTTGGGTCGAGATGGACGCAAGCCAATCGGCCGGGCGGGAACTCCCAGCCTGCCGGCGCTCGCACCCGAGGCGGCGCCAAAATCCGGGACCGCAAGGGCCGGGCAGCTCAAGAAAGCCTTGGCGCCGAAACCCGCGCCGGAGGCCGCGCGCAAGCAGATGCTGGACGGGCTGTTTGACCGCCTGCGCAACGCCGGCGACCAAGGGAACGCGCAGCGTATCGCCGCGTCCATCGAGCGCGTCTGGTTCCAATCGGATTCGGACACCGCAAATCTGCTTATGCAACGGGCAATGGTTGCCATGCAGGCGGGAAATTATCCGCTGGCGCTTTCGCTTTTCGACAAGCTTGTCGCGTGGGAGCCCGATTGGGCCGAAGCCTGGAATCAACGCGCGACAACGAGGTTTCTCACCGGCGACAGGGATGGCGCGATGGCCGATATCAACCGCGTGATCAAGCTGGAACCGCGCCATTTTAGTGCGCTCGCCGGCATGGGCACGATTTTGCAAGGGGCGGGTCTCGACAAAAGCGCCTTGGAAATTTTCAAAAGGGCGCTCGGGATTTATCCGCTCGAGCCAAACATTCAAAAACTTGTCGAAGAGCTCACGCGCGAAATCGAAGGCCAGGATATTTAGGGGCGGTTCCGGATCAAGGTCTCAAGGAGTTTCTATCTTCACCCATTCTACTGTCGCTTGCGTTTGACCTGTTGCCTGGCTCGTTTGCGCGAACCCAAAGGGGAGGTTGCCGGAGACGTGGAGGACCGCGATCGTGTTCAGCGTCACCCGCACGTCCGGCTTTGACACCTCCAGCCGGCTCGACCCGATAAAATCGACACCTGGCCGCCGACTGGAAGACTGGCCTGCCAAATCCAGTGCGGATTGGCTGCAAGCGTAGCGGCGGTCCAATGGTCCTTGTCCTGGAGCAACGCCAAGTAATACATTTCGTTGGCGGCCGGAAACTCGCTGGAGAATTTCACGGTTGCCGTCCAATCCCCATCGGGCATCGCGGTTTTCAGCCGGAATAGATTTGTGATATTGTCACTGCCGAGGCAGCCCGCCTTGGAATTGATGATCAAAAGCCCGTCCCTTTCAATAATTGTCGCCGTCCGGGCGGGTAATCGCTCAATGGTCTGCCGGTGCCTTGCCTTTGAAGTCGTCGAAGAAATATTGCTCTGCCCCCGGCGCGGGCGCGTGGCTCGCCTTATTGGCGGCCTCCGCCAGCTTGCCGAGATCGTGCGCAGTGCTCGCGGAGGCATCAATCGTTGCCTTCGCTTCCGCGGCTTTCTGCTCCGCGACCTCAATTCGTCCTTCCTGCTTGGCTTTGTCCGCTTCTATAATGACGTTCGTAACCTGCACTATATTTGCTTCATAGTCTTTCGCCCCGTCGAGGCAGGCCAAATACTGATCCGGTGGCAGGGGTGGTCGCTGTGTTGCGCGCCGCAACACGCGTGATGTTCGCCGGCGTTGCGTGCACCCTCGGAAACATCTTGCACCTTTTCCCACCGATCACCAACGCGCCCTTGGCCCTGATGACATCCACGCTGAGGTTCAACTTCTGGGTGGTTTGCTCCATGATTGCAGCACACGGTCCGACGATGAAGGTATACGAAAATTCCCGCGATCGATCTTTTGAGGCCTGCGCGAACCCCAAGGAAAATTAGGGCGTTTGAGCGATTCCTTTTCGATGACGTGATTCCACGTGTAGGCAAGCGCTCTAGGGTCAGGACTCATTGCTTGAGATAGAAGGCGAGCGTTGCAGCGATGCAGATCGAGGAGAAGAAGGTATGGGCACATCGATCGTAGCGGGTCGCGATGCGCCGCCAATC
>JBOHJU010000103.1:0-8657 GCA_050728755.1 Methylocella sp. | reverse complement strand
ACCGAATATCTTTGGCAACAGGAGAATCGTCATGGTCAGCGCGAAAAGCTCGAGCGATCTTTGCGGATCGAACCTCGGCCAGGTTGGAAACAAGGTGAAGGCGCTCGGGAAATATTCCGGCCTGATGTAGCTTGTCTGGAGGACGAGCACGATACCGACGATGAGCTGGGCCATCCAAAGCGGCGACGCCGCATACGCCATGATGCCGGTCGCGAAATGCTGCCGCGACATCGGATGCAGGCCTTTCGCGGGCAGTATCCGCAAATGCTGCAGATTGCCCTGACACCAGCGCCGGTCGCGCGCCGAAACATCGATGAGCGAGGGCGGACACTCTTCGTAGCTGCCGCCAAGGTTTGGCAGCATATAGACGGCATAACCGGCGCGCCGGATCAATGCCGCCTCGACAAAATCATGGCTAAGGATATGGCCGCCGAACGGAGGACGCCCGCGCAAAACCGGCAAGCCGCAATGCGCGGCGAACGCCTTGGTGCGGATGATCGCGTTGTGGCCCCAGTAATTGCCGTCGCGCCCCATCGTGACCGAGACACCGGCGGCGATCACCGGACCGTAGATGCGCGCCGCGAATTGCTGGAGGCGAGCGTATAGAGTGTTGCGGTTGACGATCAGCGGGAGCGTTTGGATAATGCCCGCGCCGGGGTCAGCTTCCATCGCCGCGGCGAGCGCGATAATGGCATGGCCGGCCATCAAACTGTCGGCGTCGAGCACCACCATATGCTCGTAGCGGCCGCCCCAGCGGGTGACGAAAGCTTCGATATTACCGGACTTTCGATTGAGGTTCCTCGGCCGGTGCCGGTAGAACAGGCGGCAGCCAGGGCCAAGCCTCTCCCGCATCGCAAGGAAAGCTTGCTCCTCGGCGACAAAAATTTCTGGGTCAGTCGTGTCGGAGAGAAGAAACCATTCGAACGCGCGGCCGAGACCGCTCGCCTCGACCTCCTCGAGCATCGCCGCGACCGCGCCAAAAACGCGCGCCGGCGTCTCATTGTAGACCGGCATGACGATCGCCGTGCGGCCACGCAACGCGACCGGCGGCAAGGATGGCTTCGGCTGGAAAAACAGGAGCCAGATAAAACCTGCAAGGGCACTGGCGCAGGCGAGCGCGATCCAGGAAAAGTTGGCGACGAAGAGGAAAAGAAGCGCCCACTCGAGGAGCGTCACTCCGCCAATCTTGACGACGTTGTACATTTCATAGGCGCCGTAGACGGTCAAGCCCAGGCCGCCGCCGAACACAAGGAACCGCGCCAGCCAGCCGCCGAAAACCGGGTGGCCGATAAGCTTGCGGCGCTCGGCGCGGTTGAACTGGGTCAGGCTTTGCACCGGCATCGCGAGCGGCGCATCGGGCGGCACGCAGACGAAGGCTTCGGGCGCAGGCGCGCCCTCGCGCAGCTGCGTCACCACCGGTCCAGCAGGCTGCGAATTGCTTAGAGCGTCCATCGATAAAGCCAAGTCTCGCTTACGGGTTTGCCGGACGCCTCCAGCACAAGGCGGAGTTCCGAAAAGGCGTCGTTCCCAGGATCGAGTTCGAACAAGATCCGGCAGCTTTTATTATCCACAAATGTAAATGTTCGAACCGCGGTTATCGATCCCGGTGAAGCGTTCAAATTCGGCTTCAGAGCTTCGGCGTTTTGCGGGAGGCTCAAAATTTCACCGGCGAATTCAACCAAAAAGCGGCGCCGCTTCGGCGACGAACCCCGCCCCGAACGCGACTGCGCGGCGATTGCGAGCGGCGGTGGCTCCGGCGGGTTCCAGCACCAGAACTGCCGATAAGCGAAAAACGTTTCGCTTCCGGCGGCAAGCGGCTGCTTCGGGTTCCAATAACCGATAATATTGTCGTTCGCTTCGGAATCGGACGGAATTTCGACCAGTTGAACGCCGCCCGCGGACCAGTCGCCGATCGGTTCGATCCAGAGCGAGGGGCGGGTCTCGAAGTGCTGAACGTCGTCTTGGTAATGATCGAAGTTGCGGTCACGTTGAAGAAAGCCGAACCCGCGCGGATTTTCATCGACGAAGGTCGAAATTTGCAACGTCGCGCGATTCGCGACCGGCCGCCACAGCCATTCCCCCTTGCCGGTCAATATCTGGAGTCCGCTTACCTCGCTCACGCTCGGACGCAAATCGTCACTGCGGCGCTCGTCGATTGGACCGGAGAGATGTGTCGCGCTCATCGTAGCGAGGCCCAAATTATCGACTGCCGCCCTGGCGAAGAGCGCACATTCCGTGTCGATGATCGTGGCTTCGCCGGGTCGCAGGGTAAACCGATAAGCACCGGTCACGCTTTCCGATCCGATCAGCGCGTGCATGACGAGCGCGCCGGCGGCGAGCGTCGGACGTTCGATCCAAACCGTGCGGAATGCCGGAAATTCCTCGCCGCGCGGATCGGCGGTCTTGATCGACAAGGCCCTCGCCATGGTGCCCAGGGTTTGGCCAGGCGCCACGGCGCGAAAAAAGCTTGCTCCTTGGAAAATGGCGAGCGTGGAAAAACCGCCCGAACCTTGCGCGAGCACGCGAAACCCGGAAAAACCAATGTCGCCAAGGTTTTTGGGGACGGCGAGCGCGCCAAAATCAAACAACGCCGGATCATAAATGACGCGGCGGGCTTTGCCTTCCGTGACAAGATTGATTTCCATCGGAGCCTGGAAGATGAACCCGCGATGCAGCGGCTCGATCGCAAAGCCGGTATTGTCTGGGGCCCAGATCGCGGTCCCAGGGCGCGGCCGAATGGCCGCATATTGTTGGTAGCCTATATCGCGAAATACTTCCGGGAGGCTGGCCGAAAGCGGTTTGAATGGCTGTTTCGACAGGGCTCTGGCGGCATCGGTGATCATGTTTGGATCGAACGCCGATGGTTCGCCCAAGGCGAAGCCCCGGAAAGCCTCCTGCGCAGCGGGGGGGGTTGCGACATTTGCCGGCGAGGCGATGCCCGCGCGGGCGGCGATCCCGCCTGCCATCCCGCCCAGGACGAACTTTAAAACCTCCCGGCGCTCGACCATGAATCCGGCTTGGCCGGCGCCCGATCGCGCCGCACTTTTTTAGAAAACGCTTTAGTTTTATCCTTATAGTCGATAACCGGGCGAACGTAAGTTCCCTTTTGGGTGTTTTTACGCCACCAAGCTTTTCCGGGTTCGACCGCGATACACGCTTTCTGACGCGAGAGAATGCCCCGGCTTGTTTGAACTCCAAAGAGCGGTCCGGCAACGTTGCGCGGAAGCAGATTATCAATTTTGTGGCATTTAGCGTTTCCCGTCCGCGATTCAAGCGAGACTCCTCCGCGCGTAGAGAAGCAGGTTTCATGGTCCCAGTTCCTTTTCAAGGCCGCACATGTCTGGCAATTATTCTCGCCGCTGGCGGGAGCTCGCGAATGCCCTCGGCGCGGCCCAAGGTGCTGCATGAGCTAGCCGGCCGCTCCATGCTCAGCCATGTACTAAGCTCGCTTGTCGAAGCCGGCGCCGAGCGGACCGTCGTCGTGGCGGGTCCAAACAACGAAGCGGTCATGGTGGAAGCCAAGACGATCGTGCGCGATGCCGAAATCGCGATCCAGACGGAGAGGCTTGGGACCGCCCATGCGGTGCTTGCCGCGCGCGATGCGATAGCGAGGGGTTATGACGATCTTCTCGTCGTCTTTGCGGATACGCCTCTGGTTCGCCCGGAGACTTTTGCCGCCATGCGCAAGGCGCTTGCGGGAGGCCAAAATGCAATCGCTGCTTTGGGGTTCGAGGCAAGCGAGCCCGTAGGCTATGGAAGATTCATTCTGGAGGACGGTGCCCTCAAAGCCATTCGCGAGGATCGCGACGCGAGTGCGGCGGAGCGTGAAATCAAAATTTGCAACGCCGGACTGATGGCGCTCGACGGGCGCCAGGCCTTGGCGATTCTCGATGCCATCGGCAATGCCAATAGCCAGAAGGAATATTACTTGACTGATGCTGTTGCCGTGGCGAGGTCGCGCGGCTTAGCGGTTTCTGCCGCGATTACCGCCGAGGACGAGGTGCTGGGCGTCAACGACAGGGCACAGCTCGCCGCCGCGGAATCAATTTTGCAAGCGCGGCTTCGCGCGAAAGCGATGCTGGAAGGCGCGACCTTGATCGATCCTTCGAGCGTGACCCTAGCCTTCGACACGCGGCTTGGCCGCGACGTCGTCGTCGAGCCGCATGTGGTTTTCGGTCCGGCCGTAAGCGTCGGCGAAGGCAGCCGTGTCCGCGCGTTTTCCTATTTGGAGGGCGCGACGATCGGCCAGAACGTGTCGGTCGGTCCGTTCGCTAGGTTGCGCCGCGGTACCAGCCTCGCGGAAGACGTGCACATTGGCAATTTCGTCGAGGTGAAGGCTGCGGTTATCGGCGCCGGCGCCAAGATTAACCATTTGAGCTACATTGGAGACGCGAGCATCGGCGCGAGGACGAATGTCGGCGCGGGAACGGTTACGTGCAATTACGACGGCTTTTCCAAATACCGCACGGAGGTTGGCGCGCAGGCGTTCATCGGCTCGAATAGCGCCTTGGTGGCACCGGTGAAGATCGGCGATGGCGCCTATGTCGGATCGGGGTCTGTGATTACCCAAGACGTCGCACAAGATGCGCTAGCGCTGGGTCGCGCGCGGCAGATCGAAAAGCCCGGCTGGGCCAGGTCATTCCGGGAAAGAATCCGGAAATGAGCACGGTTCATTGATGGATGAGCCGCTACCGGCGAACGCTCAACCCAATCGCAAGACGAGAGATGGTTTTTGATGTGCGGAATCGTTGCGATGCTAGGCCGGGGTCCGGTCGCCAACACCCTTCTCGACGCGCTGAAGCGCCTCGAATATCGCGGCTATGATTCCGCTGGGATCGCGACATTGGAAGCGGGCCGGCTAACCCGGAGGCGGGCGAGCGGCAAGCTCAAAAATTTGGAGCTTCGCCTCGCCGCCGAACCTCTTTCGGGAAAGACCGGCATCGGCCACACCCGCTGGGCGACGCATGGAAGGCCGAGCGAAAATAACGCGCATCCGCATGTCAACGCGAATGTCGGCGTCGTGCATAATGGCATTATCGAGAATTTCCGGGAGCTGCGCTCCGAACTGCAAACCAAGGGCCATCAATTTTCGACCGAGACTGATTCCGAGGTCATCGCCCATCTCGTGAGCGAAACCATGCGGGGCGGCTTGGCGCCGGCCGAGGCCGTGGCTTCAAGCCTGCCGCGCCTCAAAGGCGCTTTCGCGCTCGCTCTGATCTTCGAGGCCGAGGAGGATCTCTTGATCGGCGCCAGCAGCGGCGCGCCGCTTGCGGTCGGATTCGGCGAAGGCGAACATGCGGGCGAAATGTTTCTCGGCTCCGATGCGCTTGCCCTGGCCCCTTTCGCGGGCACGATCGCCTATCTCGAGGATGGCGACTCCGTCGTGCTGACGCGGATGTCGGCGCGGTTTTACGATGCTGGCGGCAGTTTAACGGAAAGGCGAAAGGTCAGGCCGGCAGCCTCGGCGCCGCTGCTCAGCAAGGGCAATTATCGCCATTTCATGGCAAAAGAAATCCACGAACAACCGGAGGTCGCCGCCCGCGCGCTCGCGCACTATCTCGACTTGCCCGCTGGCCGCGCGGCGCTGCCCTTCGCGCCGCCCGTCGATATCGTTGCGCTCCAGCGCCTGACGATTTGCGGCTGCGGCACGGCCTATTTCGCCGGGTTCACCGCCAAATATTGGTTCGAGCGGTTTGCTTCTCTTCCCGTCGATGTGGAAATCGCCTCCGAGTTTCGCTATCGCAACCCGCCGCTTGAGCCAGGAGGGTTGACTATCCTAGTCTCGCAATCGGGGGAAACGGCCGATACCTTGGCGTGTCTACGCGCCGCCAAGGCGAAGGGACAGAAGATCCTGGCGGTGGTCAATGAAACGGCCTCGACGATGGCGCGCGCGAGCGACATTGTTGCGCCGACCCTGGCTGGTCCCGAAATCGGCGTTGCTTCAACGAAAGCCTTCACCTGTCAGCTCGCGGTGCTCGCCTGCCTCGCGCTGGCTTTCGGCAGGGTGCGCAACACCATCGACGAGAAGGCGGAGGCGCGGCTTGTGTCCGAGCTTATGGCGATTCCGGGGCTCATCGCGCAAGCGCTCAAATGCGAAAGCGCCGTCGAGATCCTGGCGCGGGAAATCGCCAAGGTCCGCGACGTGCTTTATCTCGGCCGCGGCACGTCCTATCCGTTGGCGCTCGAAGGGGCGCTGAAACTCAAGGAAATTTCCTATATTCATGCCGAAGGCTATGCGGCGGGCGAGCTGAAACATGGGCCGATCGCCCTCATCGACCAGGACGTGCCGGTGATTGTTATCGCTCCAAATGACAACCTGCGCGAAAAAACGATCTCGAACATGCAGGAAGCCGCCGCCCGCGGCGGCAGGCTAATCCTGATTGGCGACGCTCATGTCACCCGCGATTTTGCCAACGAAGCCGCCGCCGTCATCGTCATGCCGGATGTCGCGCCGGAGTTTTCGGCGATGGTCTATGCGGTGCCGGTCCAGTTGATCGCCTATCATACCGCCGCCGTCATGGGAAAAGACGTCGACCAGCCGCGCAATCTCGCAAAAAGCGTCACGGTGGAATAGGCCGCGTCGCGCTTGCCAGGGACAAGCGCCACGCCACCCCGATCGCGGCGCCAAGCGAAAATCAACCGACAAGCCGTGCCGTCACCATGCAATAAAGTGTCGGCAGCGACAGGACGAAATTGGCGCGCAAAGCCAGCATCGAGAGCCGCGCGGCCTGCGCCTTTGCCTCGTCGTCGGCGGTAACGAGGCCAACCACTATCTTCTGATTCGGCCAAATGACGAACCAAACATTGAGGACCATGAGGAGGCCGAGGATGGCTCCCGTGATGAGGGTTAGGTTGTGGGCCGCGCTGCTGGTCGAAAACACGATGAGGCCGGTCACCAAGGTGGCGAGCGCCGACCATCGGAACCAGAATAGTGCCTCGGGCGCGATATATTGGCCAATGCCGGGTTTCAGCTCCGGCGGGATCTTCGGCATGGTGGGGATTTGGACCAGGTTGAAATAATAGAGAAGGCCGATCCACGTGATGACCGAGACGACATGAAGGAACGTGAAGAACGGCCCGATGTAGCCCAATCCCAAGTTCGTGACATGATAGAGGAGGAGAAGCAGGAACGCCAGACCGGCGCCCAGCGCCAGCGCGTTGTAGGGTTTTTCGAGGATCTTGGAGAGTTTTTCGAGGATGTTGGAAACGGTTGCGTTGATGTCGGCCATGACAAGCTCCTGAACCCAAGGGAAACGACGGTTGCGCCGCCAAGGCGGCGCGAATCGAAAACCGGCGCGGCATAGTAAAGCTTTTGCTCTTTTTTACCAAGACCGCAACGAACCGGCCGGGGGATAAGGTATCGGCCAAAAGCTCGTCTTGTCCGCTTTCCCCTCCGGGAACCGCCGGGAGGCGTGCGCACAATAAAGAACGGGGAAGGAGAATACTCAAATACTCTATCAAATTCTAAGTATTATCTAAAGGATGAATTATAACATTCCATATAGTTACGTATTCGAAGACCTTATCAGAATGTTGCGGGCTAAACATGTTGAAAAAAGTAATCATGTTCCCATTAATTCGTAAAAATTGCCGTTGTTTGCTATCAAGGCCGCGCGGCATTCGCCGCCTTGAGCGCTGTCGATTGGCGGCGTTTGGCCTCGCTGCACGCTTCATGCGCGACCGGTCTGGCGCCTACGCGGTTATGCTTGGACTCATCGCGCCGGTTTTCATTGGCGCCCTCGCTCTAGGTTCCGAAACCGGCCTTTGGTACGAGACTCAGGAAACGATGCAGGGCGCGGCCGCTTCCGCCGCGATCAGCGCCGCTGTCGGCATCAATGCGGGCGATACGAATTATACGGATGTGCAGACCCAAGCTCGCGCGGCAGCGGCATCCTACGGCTTTGTCAACGGCTCAAAGGGCACAACCGTTACCGTGAATAACCCGCCTCAATCGGGTCCTAATGTGGGGAACCAAGGGGCCGTCGAAGTCATCATCAAGCAACCCCAAAAAACCTTGTTCTCGTCCCTTTTTCTCAAGTCCCCGGTGGTTGTCCAAGGACGTTCGGTCGCCCTCGCCGGCAGCTCGATACCTTGCGTTATTGCCCTGAACGGACTTCTGAATGTCCCAGTTCTACCCGGCATCACCGACGCAGCCTTATCTAACGTTTTGGCCGACCAATGCAATGTCGCCGACGACTCGCCGTCGCCGTTGGCGTTGACGGTCGCCGCCTTGGCCACTCTTACGGCGCAAAGGGTCAATGTGGTCGGGGGCTATGTTAACATTCTTGGGACCGTCAACGCCTCCCAGGGGGTTCACACCGGAAGTCCCCTGACGCCCGACCCTTACGCAGGTACACCCTTTCCGGGATATTCTGGTTTGCCATGTAACCCGAATAGCTCTTCTTTAGGCGTCATAGTAGGCGGCACGGTCACCTTGTCTCCAGGCCGCTACTGTAACGGCATAAACGCAGCCGTGGGCGCCAACATCACGCTTAGTCCGGGCACCTACATCATGGACGGGGGGCTCTTCGGCGCCAACCTTTCCGTCGGCGGATCCATAGCTGGCACAGGGGTCACGATCGCGCTGACTAAAAACTTGGTCAACCTGTCGCTGCAGCTCGGTGGCGTCATCAATTTAACCGCGCCGTCATCGGGAC
>JBOHJU010000102.1:0-8736 GCA_050728755.1 Methylocella sp. | reverse complement strand
ATAGACGAAAGGCTTGAACGAAGAGCCGGGCTGGCGTAGCGCGTCCGTGGCGCGGTTGAATTGGCTCTCGCCATAGTCGCGGCCGCCGATCATCGCCCGGACCGCGCCGAGCGGCTCGAGAATCACCATCGCGCTTTGTTTGGCGTGATAGGCTGGCGCGTGCTGGCGCAACTGATCCTCGATGATCTCATCGGCATGTTTCTGCAGATTGGTGTCAAGCGCGGTGCGCACGGTGAGCACGCGTTCGTCGCCGAGTTTCTTGGCCTCGGCAAGTTTTTTCACCTCGTCATAGGCATAATCGAGATACCAGTCCGGGGTGAGGTCCCGGCTGCGATCGACCGGCGTCGCCGGATTGCGCAGCGCCGCGTAAATCTGTCCCTCGGTGAGGTAGCCGGCCTCGACCATATTGTTCAAGACGTCGGCTGCCCGGGCGCGGGCCGCGGGCAGATTGATATGCGGCGCGTATTTGGTTGGCGCCTTGAAGAGACCGGCAATCATCGCGGCTTCGGCAAGCGAGAGGTCGCGCACGGATTTGCCGAAATAGAATTCCGCCGCGGCCTGCACCCCGAAGGTGCCGCCGCCGAGATAGGCGCGGTCGAGATAAAGCCACAGGATCTCGCGCTTTGGCAGGCGGAATTCGAGCCAGACCGCGAGATAGGCCTCCTTGATCTTCCGCGCCAGCGTGCGCTGGTTTGAAAGAAACAGAGTTTTTGCCAATTGCTGGGTGATGGAAGAGCCGCCCTGGACCACCGTATCGGCCCGCGCGTCGACGGTCAACGCGCGCAGCGTGCCGATCACGTCAATCCCGAAGTGATCGAAAAACCGCCGGTCCTCGGTCGCGATCACCGCATGGATCAGATTTTTCGGCAGTTCGTCGAACGTGACCTTGTCGTCGTGCCAGATGCCGCGCCGCCCGACCTCCTGGCCATAGCGGTCGAGAAAAGTCACCGCGAGGTCGGGTTTCTTTAGCCAATCGTCGGAGGTTATTAGGAAGGCCGGACCGGCGAGGGTGAGGGCCACCAGGCCGCAGCCGATTCCGAAGGTGAACGTCTCGCAGGCGAGTTCGTTGAGGACGTGCCGCCAGCCTGCAAGATGGAATCCGTCCATGAAGGCCGAAAAGGAGGCGTAATTTTCGCGTGTGCGTTCCAGGCTCGCGTTAAGCGAGGAATCGACAAAGGCATCGAAGGCGAGCAAAGCCCGCGCGAGTTTCCGGCGAAGACGCGACGCTCTGGTACCATCGAACAAGGTTGCAACTCCAACGCCTGCCGGCATATGTGGTGCCGGAAACCTAGCCAGTCTAGCGCATCTTCCATTGCGATGGAAACGTGCTCTCGCGCGGATGGTGGCTCAGCTTGAAACAGGCGAATTCTAAACGACGAGTATTCCAGACTCTTGGCGTAGACCGGCCCGCGTGCGATTTGGCGAAAGGCTAATCGCCGCTGAATCTAAGCAACCTCCGCTCCGCGTTCGTCACATCACTTGCGTAATGCAGGCCTTCGCGCACATACTGCGGCCGAATGATTTCTGTCCAGACCAACGTGGTCTCCATCGAATTTCGCAAATCCGACGGAACCACAACCTTGCGAAATCACTCAACACTTTGTTCAGTCAGGCTCTTATAATAGCCTAACGGGGGCGCTTTTAAATGGTTCATTCCCGTCGGCTCATTCTGCACATTGGCGCCCCCAAAACTGGCACGAGCGCCATAGAGAGATTCCTGGCATCAAATATCGAGAACCTTCGCCTCATTGGCCTGGATTACCTGAATGGCGAGCGGCCGCGTGCAGATTTGCATACCACGGGAAACGGAATGCAAATTTTTCTGCATTTTGAGTGCAACGATTCGGAACCAAAGAAGCTCGAAAGTGTGATTAACGGGTACTTTGGCACGCAGCGCACAGCCATAGTGTCTTCCGAGCTGCTTTCTTCTATAGCCGCCGCCGGGTGGCGACAAATCATAGATACGTGCCGAGCTCAAAATATTACTCCATCTGTCATCTATTACATAAGGAACGTGTACCCATTCTATTCCTCTTCATATAATCAAGTTGTTAAGCACAATTTCGTGACACAGTCATTTGAGGAGTTTGTGGAGCGAAATTCTGTCTTTAATTGCGCCGATTTTCTGAAATTCATTACAGAATTGATCGGAGCAGATTGTCTAAACGTTGCTCACTACGAATCCGAACAAAAAAATATTTGCGCGCATTTTTTATCGTTGATCAGCCCGAACACCGATATGTCTAATTTCGAACTTTGCACCGCTCGCGTGAACCGCTCCCTCGATGAGGCCGAACTGCGGTTGATGCGTATCGCGAACCGATACCCTAAGGCGCAGTTTCCGGGCGAACTTTCGAACATTCTTATCTCGAGCGATCCGAACCGGTGCTCGGAAAAGCCGCCGCGCCCGGAGATCGTCCAACTGCTGACCAGACGCCACATCCACGACGTATCACAAGTCAACACACGGTATTTTGGAGGCCGCCAAACGCTTCAGATTTCGGGCGCCACCCCAACAAGCTTGGATGACACAACCGCAGCGACGGCGCCCGCCGAGAAGCTGTTTGAGTGGGCGATGGCCAAATTGGACTCCGCACGTCACGAAAACTTTCAACAATTTCTGGACGAGGCCCGAGCCCTCGCCGCCCGTTCACGCAAACCCATTCATCCTCACATCCTGCCGGATTTTGATCCGGCAGCCTATCTGTTGGCCAATCCAGACCTCCTTATGGCGCGCGTTAACCCGTATAAGCACTTCTTGAATCATGGCCGTGCCGAAGGAAGAAGTTGGCGCATCGATGGCGATCACACTCCGGCGCAGACAAGAATGCCTGGACTCTTAAAATCACTGATCAAGCAATTTCGTCTGTTTCGAGGTCGCTTAGATCATTGAAAACCATGAACTACGTCGATCGCCCGAGATATGCACGAGGCATGTGCTTCTTTCAAAGTAATATCAACTTCCAACAATCATGATCAATGCCCCGGTTGCAGACCCGGGTGAGCATGATCTGCCGCGCTGGCCGCCAAGGAAGTAATCTTCGCCATGTCCTCGGGAGACGTGGGAGAGTATGCCCGTGGCAGCCGTCACAGACAATGCTTCAGGCTTGCAATCGAGCGCGCAATGGACGATTTGAACCTTCGGTTGTCGCGCTTCCGATGAGGTTTCGGTTTTATACACCGTGATGATTCCGCTTCAAAAGAGCCGCGCCCAACTCCTGTGCGTGAGTAGGCGGAAAGGAGCTCATTCTGGGATGACTAGCCGCTTGATCGCCGCCCTAAAAGCAGCGTGGCGGAGTGTTCTGCGTGTCCAACGGATTGGCAGGCCGCTTTTGACGCAAGCAGGGCAAATGGCCACCGCCGCGAAGGCGCGCAAAGTGGCATCGTTCTGGGATGAGAATTCCGGGAGACATTGCGAGCCGTTCGCGCACTGGGAGAGCCCAGCGCCGATCCGGGATGCCCTTATCAAGCTAGTCACTGGCGATATTTCGATCCTTCCGCCTGGCTGGTTCATGCGGCATCATGGTCCGTTCGGTCATGTCGCCGAACTCGGCTGCGGCGATGGAATTCTGGTTCACTTTCTCCTTGTCGGCGATCCTGGTCTGACCGTGGACGCCTACGACATTTCGACGGCATCGCTAGCTCGTGCGGCGGAGCGTATCAAGGCCCATTGCGGCACAAACGAGAGGTGCCGCTTTATGCCGATCGACCTCAATAGAGAGAGCCTGCCAGAAGCTGCCTACGACGCCGTGCTGACCACTGGCACAATGCACCACGTCGAGAACCTCGATTTCTGCTTCGGAAACCTCGCGCGGTCGCTGCGGCCTGGCGGCTATTTGTGGCTGAACGACTATATCGGGCCGAACCGCTTCCAGTGGTCCGACACGCAGATGCGTCTAGCCGACGAGCTCCTGGCGCTCGTGCCGAAATCATGGCGTCGGCGCGATAAGGTTGCCCGCTGCGATGCGCCCGCGCTCGGCGCCATGGATCCCTCCGAGGCGGTCGCCTCCCAACACATTGAGGCGGCGTTGGCCGCGCATTTCGAGATTGTCCAGAAATGGCCGCGCGGCGGCACGTTGCTCGCGCCGATTTTCGGCAGCGGTTGCCTCGACGCCGCCATGGCCGATAGCCCCGAAGGATTGGCGACCCTCGCCGCCATGTTCGAGGCCGAGCAAGACCTAATCCGCGACGGCGCCCTGCCGTCGGACAGCTACGTTTACATAGCCAAGCCGCGGCCCTCCGCCTGCACCCTCGTGCGCGAGGCCTTCGAACGCCATGCGGGATCGGTGCCCGAGGCCGGGATATTGGGCATCCGGGGCAGCCTCGATCCGTGGCTGCGGTTGAACGAGTTCACCGCATTCGAGTCGGTCCGCGCGCGGGACTGGGTGGCACAGTTCCCGCCGGCGGCGCTGAGGCATCGTACGTCTGGCGCCGGCAACGACCAACACTTCGCGGCGGATGGCGCCGCGATCTTGAGGGCGCTTGCGGCAGCGAGCCGGAAACCGCTGTCCGAATATCGCGACCTGCTCGATTTCGGGGTCGGCGCCGGCCGCCTCGCGCGCATGTTCAAAGGTTTTCAGGGGCGCTATGCCGGCGTCGATATTGACGCCGGCGTTGTCGATTGGATTGCCGGCAACCTGCCTTGGGTGCAAGCGGTGAAGTCGGAGCCGGGCCGGATGCTGCCCTTCGCGGATGCGGATTTCGATGCGGTGGTCGGCATTTCCGTCTTCACCCACATGAACGAGCGGGACCAATTTTTCTATCTCGACGAGCTCCGGCGCGTGACGCGTGCTGGAGCGATGTTGTTCCTGACCGTTTCTGGTGCGCGTGTCTTGGAGCGGGCCGAGACTGAACCTGACATCGCTGGGATGCTTGCCTTGCCCGAGGGCGGTCTCGCCACGGCACGCGCGGCATTCGATGCCGGGCCGGGTTTCTGCTTCTTGCTTCAGTACGGCCATCTGACTTCAAAAGACTACGAATATGGTGTCACGTTCATCTCCGAGGCTTACATCGCCCGCAATTGGTCGAGATATTTCGAGGTTGAGGACATCGTGCCCGGCGCGATCCACGATTTCCAGGATATCGTGGTGCTCCGGCGCCGCGATGATACCGCGACGCCTGGGCCGGGATGTTGAGCGGCTTGGTTTACCGATTCGATAGGCTCGCGCGGCGCCAACCCAAGATTAGCGCGCGGCGAACCTTATGGCAGACCGCATCAGGCCTTCAGTTTGGCGCCCAACCAAATCTTCTTTTTCACGATAAGGAGCATTCCGGCGTAGATGATGAGGAACGCCAGCACGCTAAGGCCAAGACGCTTGCGTTCGTCGAGCTTCGGTTCGGCGGCCCACATCAGGAAGGCGGACACATCCTTGGCGTATTGCGGGACCGTCTTGGGCGAGCCGTCCGCGTAATCGACAACACCGTCGCTCAGGGGTTTTGGCATAGCGATCTTGTGGCCCGGAAAATATTCGTTCCAGTTCGGATCGTTGTCGTTCGTGTAGCCGTTCAAGAGTGCATAGATGTAATCGGCGCCTTGCTCCTGGTATTGGATGAAGGGATCGATCAGAAAGCGCGGAAAGCCGCGCTCGTAGGTGCGGGCTTTGGCGAGCAGCGACATGTCGGGGGGCGCCGCGCCGAGCGCCGCCGTCGCGGCTTGTTCGTTAGGAAAATTCCACGGAAAGTAATCCGATGGCCGGCCGGGCCGCTCGAACATTTCGCCGGCATCGTTGGGGCCGTCCTTGATCTTGTAGGTGGCGGCGAGCGTCTTGACTTCCGCGTCCGAAAAGCCGGGGCCGCCGGGATCCGCCAAATTGCGGAAAGCGACCAATGCGAGCGAATGACAATTGGAACAAACCTCGCGATAGACCTGAAATCCGCGCCGAAGCTGCGCCTGATCGTAGCGGCCGAAGGGGCCGTAAAAGCTCCATTTCTGGCGCGACGGATTGGGCTGCTCCTGCTTTGCGACAGGTCCCGGTTGAGCCTCATCGGCCGCGAACACCGTGCTTGCGCCGGCGGCTAAGGCGACCGTCAAAATCGCAGCGAAAGCCAATCCAATACCGTGGCCGATCCCGTGCCTCATCACTTTTTTCCTTGTGGCCAGGCGGTCATTGCCCGGGTTCGCGCGCTAGCATTGGATTGGCATCTGCCGCTGCGGCTTGGCCAGGCTTGCCCAGCACCGCGTCACAAATGGAGGGGGGTATCGGCTTCGGCTTCTCGAATCGTCCAAGCAACGGCAGGATCACCAGGAAGAAGAGGAAATAATAGACGGTCAGGATCCGGGCGGCGATCACATAGCCTCCTTCCGGCGGCTGCGATCCCATATAGCCGAGGAGCACCGCGGAGGCGACAAAAAGCCAAAAGAAAACCCTGTACAGAGGCCGGAACGCCGCCGACTTAACCTTGGAGGTGTCGAGCCAAGGCAGAAACGCGACAATGACGACCGAGGCGAACATCGCGGCGGTGCCGCCGAGCTTTGACGGGATCGACCGCAAAATCGCGTAAAACGGCAGATAATACCATTCCGGCACGATATGAACCGGAGTCTGCAACGGATTTGCTTCGATGTAATTGTCTGCGTCACCGAGATAATTCGGCACGTAAAAGACCGACCATCCATAAAGGATAAGGAAGCAGACGAGCGCGAAACTGTCCTTCATGGTGAAATAGGGATGGAAAGGCAAGGTGTCCTTGGCGGTCTTCTTTTCGATTCCGGCCGGGTTGTTCGAGCCATGAACATGTAGCGCCCAAATATGCAAGACGACGACGGCCGCGATCATGAAAGGCAGCAGATAGTGGAGCGAGAAGAAACGATTGAGCGTCGCGTTATCGACCGCGTAGCCGCCCCAGAGCCAAGTCGTGATCGAATCGCCGACCAACGGTATCGCCGAGAACAGGCTGGTGATGACCGTCGCGCCCCAAAAGCTCATCTGTCCCCAAGGCAGGACATAGCCCGTGAAGGCTGTCACGATGGCCAGGAGAAAGATGATGACTCCGAGCAACCATAAGAGTTCCCGCGGCGCCTTGTAGGAGCCGTAATACATGCCCCTGAACATGTGGATATAAAGCGCGAGGAAGAACATCGAAGCGCCGTTCGCATGAGCGTAGCGCAGAAGCCAGCCGTAGTTCACGTCGCGCATGATATGCTCGATCGATGCAAAGGCGAGGCCGGACTGCGGCGTATAATGCATGACAAGCACGACGCCGGTGATGATCTGGGCCACCAGCATGAACGACAAGATGCCGCCGAAGGTCCACCAATAGTTGAGGTTGCGCGGAGCGGGGAAAACTACGAAGGAGGAGTGAATGAGGCCGCCGAGCGGTAGACGGCTTTCGAACCATTTGGCCAGGCGGCTCTTCGGTACGTAGGGCGACTCTCCGCTCATGGTCAGGTCTTCTCTCGATGACAACTATCGGCGAACTTCGACGGCACCTGTTGGCACGCCAGCCTTCGCGTGCCGCGGCTCTTACCCTATCGTGATCTTCGTGTCGCTCGCGAACTTATACGGCGGTAAGGCAAGGTTGTATGGCGCCGGACCATAATGAATGCGGCCGGACGCATCGTAGACCGAGCCGTGGCAGGGGCAAAAGTAACCGCCCTCATAGGGGCCGTCGTTCTTGAGCGGCACGCAGCCGAGATGGGTGCAAATGCCTATGAGGACGAGCCATTCCGGCTTTTGCACCCGCGATTCGTCGCGCGCCGGATCGCGCAGCTCGCGCAAGGGCACCGCGCGCGCCGTTTCGATCTCCTTTTGGGTGCGATGGCTGATGAAAATAGGCTTGCCTCGCCATTTCACGGTTACGATCTGCCCTTCCGCGATATTGGCGATATCGACTTCCGTCGAAGAAGCCGCCAGTGTCGTCGCGTCGGGACTCATTTGGTCGATCAGCGGCCAGGCCGCGAGCCCGGCCCCGGCCGCGCCCATCGCGCCGGTCGCGACGAACAGAATGTCCCTTCGGGTCGGTTCGTCCGCTATCGTGCGTGCTGCCATGATGTCCTCGAACTCCGGCGTATCGACGTGGCTACGGAATAGCCGAGCGCCGCCAAGGGCGCAATAGCCGCGCCGCAGAGCGCCTCCGTTCCATGCGAGATACGACGCTTGCGCGTCAAGCCGCGAGATTGTGACGGCCTTTTTGGCTTCCCCGTTATTTTGGAAATGCGCGACCGCAAACCTGCCGCCTGGCCGCACCCCGCCTTTGATGGTGGCGCGTTACCTGCCGGACATCCCGCAAAGTACGGGCACGATTTTGCGGATGTGCGCCGGTCTCGGGCTCAAGGCGCGAGCCGGGTAGGCAGCCATGAGCTTGGCCTGGCAATCCAAACCCGCGGCTTCCGAGATTGGATGCCGGGGACAAGCCCGGGCATGACAATGAGAATGGCGAATAATGAGAGTTGGCATAAGCCAGCCAGTGCAGGAGGTGAAAAATACCTACCTATTTGAAAGCTAACTCTTTGCAGTTTTCGGTCACCGGGAACTTGGTTACGGCTGCATTTGTTTTTGTGGTGACTACATCCTTAGACCCGGTTTGTACTTCGGTAGTCGTGGTATCGTACACGAGGTCGAATGAGTATTGTTTGGCGTTCGGCCCGCCCAACCCGACGTCCAGGGGAAGCGGAACGATAACAAAGCTGTTGACGTCGGTTTTTTCGTTCGCCGGGAAAGCGGCCCGCGCTAGGCCCTTCACGCCCATGGCCTGCACGAATCTCGGATCCGCATCTATAAAGCGGCGGCTTCGGCG
>JBOHJU010000101.1:0-8748 GCA_050728755.1 Methylocella sp. | reverse complement strand
AGACAGACCCTGGGCACCCCGGATCGTGGATATGGGGGTCAATTCTCCGGGCAACGGCCAGCATAAAAGCCTTCATACGAGAAACTTAATTAACCCGGGACGTCGAATAGGCTTTCGCGCATGGGAAAGAATGTCTTGCCGCCGCCGCCGCCTCTGGCCAGCGGAGCCGAAGAGGTCAATCTGCGCGACGCGCTCGAAGCGCGCTATCTTGCTTATGCCCTCTCGACCATCATGGGGCGCGCCTTGCCCGACGCCCGCGACGGCCTCAAACCCGTGCACCGGCGCATCCTCTACGGCATGCATATTTTGCGTCTCGATCCGGGCGCCGCGTTCAAGAAATGCGCGAAAATCGTCGGCGACGTGATGGGCTCTTTCCACCCGCATGGCGACCAGGCAATCTATGACGCTCTCGTCCGCCTCGCCCAGGACTTTTCCTCGCGCTATCCGCTCGTCGACGGCCAGGGCAATTTCGGCAATATCGACGGCGACGGCGCCGCCGCCTATCGCTACACCGAGGCGCGGATGACCGATGTCGCCGGGCTTTTGCTCGAAGGCATCGACGAGGACGCGGTCGAGTTCCGCGAGAATTACGCGGGCGACCAGAAAGAGCCAATTGTCCTGCCCGCCGCGCTGCCGAACCTGCTTGCCAACGGCGCCCAAGGCATCGCGGTGGGCATGGCAACGTCGATCCCGCCGCATAATCTCGCCGAGCTCTGCGACGCGGCGCTCTATCTGATCGCACACAAGGACGCCACGACCGCGCAATTGCTAGGTTTCGCGCCGGGGCCGGATTTCCCGACCGGCGGAATCCTTGTCGAATCGGGGCCAGCGATCGCCGAGGCCTACGAGAGCGGGCGGGGCTCGTTCCGGCTGCGGGCGCGCTGGTCGAAGGAGGAGGGAAGCCGCGGCGCCTGGGCCGCCGTCGTCACCGAAATTCCTTACATGGTGCAAAAGTCGAAGCTCATCGAAAAGATCGCCGAGCTTTTGGCCGACAAGAAGCTGCCGGCCGTCGCCGATATCCGCGACGAATCGGCCGAGGACGTCCGCGTCGTGATCGAGCCTCGGGCCCGCACGATTGATCCCGAAATGATGATGGAGCAGCTTTTTAGACTGACCGAGCTGGAGAGCCGGTTTCCGCTGAATATGAACCTTCTTGCCAATGGCGTCGTGCCCCGCGTGGTCTCTTTCAAGGAGGCCTTGGGGCAATGGCTCGACCATCGCCGCAAGGTTCTTCTGCGCCGCGCGCGGCACCGGCAGGCCGGAATCGCGCACCGGCTCACACTCGTCGCCGGAATGCTCATCGTCTTTTTGAACCTCGACGCAGTGATCAGGATCATTCGCGAGGCCGACGATCCAAAGCAGGAGTTGCAGACAACGTTCGACCTCTCCGATGTGCAAGCGGCCTACATTCTCGACACAAGGCTGCGCGGCTTGCGCCGGCTTGAAGAAATGCAGCTGCGCCGCGAAAGCGACGATCTTGCGAAGGAAAAGCGCGACATCGAGGAATTGCTTGGCAGCGAGCCCAAGCAATGGAAGACGGTTGCCGCGCAAATTCGCGAGCTGAAGAAGAAATACGGTCCCGCAACAAAGATCGGCCGCCGCCGCACGAGTTTTGGCGAAGCGCCCGATATCGCCGATGCCGATATCGCCGGAGCGATGATCGAGCGCGAGCCGGTGACGATCGTGGTTTCCGAGAAAGGCTGGATCCGCGCGCTGAAAGGCCATGTCACGGATTTGGCCGGGGTGCAGTTCAAAGGCGGCGACAGATTGGCCGTGTCGTTTTTCGCCGAGACCACGTCGAAAATCCTCGTACTCGCGAGCGACGGAAGGATTTTCACGCTCGACGCAGCGAAATTGCCGGGCGGGCGCGGCCAGGGCGAACCGGTCCGTCTGCTGGCCGATATTGAGGAAAGCGAGACGATTGCCGCCGTGTTTCCCTACGCGTCAGGCACGAAGATGCTGGTGGCGGCAAGCGATGGCCGGGGGTTCGTCGCAAACCAGGACGAAATGGTTAGCGGCACGCGCAAGGGCAAATTGCTGCTCAATGTGGTGAAGCCGGCAACCGCCGCGCGCATCGTTCCCGCTAATGGCGATCATGTGGCGGCGATTGGCGAAAACCGTAAGCTTCTGATATTTCCGCTGGCACAATTGCCCGGGATGGCACGTGGCAAAGGTGTTCGTCTGCAAAGATACAGGGATGGCGGGCTCAGCGATGCCAAGGTCTTTTACCTCAGAGAGGGTTTGAGCTGGAAGGATTCGGCCGGGCGGGCCTTCAGCGTCCCGTCGGCCGATCTGCGGGATTGGATCGGCAACCGCGCCGAGGCCGGCCGCCTGCCGCCAAAAGGATTCCCGAAAAACAACCGGTTTGGGTGAGGCGAGGCGGCGTATACGAGACTGTCTGGGCCTCCGAACTTCTCTAAGACAATTGCACGCATAACGGCTCCCCAGTTTGTCGGTTCAACGTTCAGATATTTCAAGTGCTGGATAGCCACTCCAGCGGGCGCGGCCGGAAGTGCAACGCGCGTTTGGCCTTCTCGTTCGAGGCGCCGCGCAGGCGCGTCGCGTAGTAGACAGCGTCGGCGCCGGCGGTGGCCAAGGCCTCCTGTTCCGTAACATGGGGCGGCTCTGGTGCTTCGGCGGCGCGCGCAAACGCGGGCAGCCATACGCGCTGAGGCGACGGGTTATCGTCCACGACGTTGTAGACGCCCGGAACCGTTTCGACCGCAGCCGCTGTCGCCGCGGCGGCGTCTTCAATGTGCACGAAGCTATAGACGCCCTGGCCGTTGCCGATGACAGCGAGCTGCCGCGCTCTTAGCTGCTCGCCGACGTCGCCTTCTTTGGAGTACCAGGTGCCCGGCCCGTAAAAGAACCCGTAGCGGAGTACGACGCATTCTATATCCGCGCCGCGCAGCGCCGTTGCTTCTAGTTCGGCATACGTCCGCACGCTGGCGGCGACGCCGGGCGAAGCGTCGAGGGCAAACGGCGCCGACTCATCGGCCAGGCCCGCGCCGGGCGCATACCAGAATCCCGATGACTGCAGCAGATAACGGCGCACGCCGGCACGGCGAATAGCGGCCAGCAGGTTTACGTTGCCCTCGATGCGAACCTTGCGGTCGCGTTCGGCGGCGGCTTTCATTTCCGCCGGCGTGTAATGCTTGGGCAATGACGTCAACTCGTTGATCACGGCTTGCGGCCGAACGCGCGCGACCGCGGCCTCAACCGAGGCGGCATCGAGTGCGTCGGCGCTAACCGGCTCGGCACCCGCTTCTTCCAAAGGGCGTCCCGACTGCGGCGAGCGCACCAGCCCGAAAACGGTTTGACCGGATTGTTTCAGACAATTGATAAGTGGCCAGCCGATAGCGCCGGTCGCTCCAGCAATGAGGATCCTCATAACATCTCCTGTGGTTGTGCGCATTATCATTTGTAGCGCAAATATATAAGGAACACATGCACGTCCTTGGTGTCAGTCCATCGACTCTCTGGCCGTGCTCACGAGATCTTTGGGCATGCCAACGCATCCGTGAATGACACGTTCCCGAACTTCATTTGGATGGCAACAACTCGGTCAGCTTCACGCCGTGCGGAACGACAAGGAACACGAGCAACCGGGCTGGTGAGGTCGTGCTCGCGTTCTTGGAAATCATGTGATGCTGATGCGGCGACTCCGACCACATCTGCCCTGCCGGGTTGCAGATTCAGGCGGTCAGGAAGTCGCCGATGGCTGCCGCGATCTCCGCGGCATGCGTTTCCAGCGCGAAGTGCCCGGTATCGAAGAAGTGGACAACTGCTCCTGGGATGTCGCGCTTGAATGCCTCCGCGCCGCGCGGCAGGAAGAACGGATCGTTTTTACCCCACACCGCCAAGAGCGGCGGTCTGTAAGCGCGGAAGTAGTTCTGAAAAGTCGGATAGAGCGCCACGTTGCTCTTGTAGTCTCCGAACAGATCTAACTGGACCTCATCGGCGCCTGGCCGCGCCAGATAAAAGGCGTCGAGTGACATACCATCCGGAGAAACTGTCGTCTGGCCGGTTACGCCATAGGTATATTGCCAGCGCGTCGTTTCGGGCGTGAGGAACGCGCGGAGAGCTTCTCGATTGGCTTGCGTCGGGTCTTGCCAATAATCTCGGATGGGGTTCCAGGCCTCGCTCAACCCCTCCTCGTAGGCATTGCCGTTCTGGGAGATGATTGCCGTGATGCGGTCCGGATGTTTTGTAGCGATCCGGAACCCCGCCGGCGCGCCGTAATCGAAAACGTAGATTGCGAAGCGCTTCAAGCCGACCACTTCTGTGAAACGGTCAATGACGCCGGCGATGCTATCAAATGTGTAGCTGAACTTGCTCCGCGCAGGCATCTCCGATTGGCCGAAGCCCGGTAGGTCGGGCGCGATAATGTGGAAGCGATCGGCCAGGAGCGGGATGAGATCCCGAAACATGTGGCTCGCGCTGGGGAACCCGTGAAGCAACAGCAGGGCCGATGCATCGGCGTGCCCGGCCTCACGATAAAAGACCTTGAGACCGTCAACATCCTCATAGCGATATTTGATGGCGGTCATTGCGTTTTCCCTCCGCCTGAGTAACCGAGTTACAGCAAATAGACTGATGTTCTGGTCGGTCGGTGTGGTAGTCGGCTTCGGCAACCAAGAATCGTTTCTTCTTCCATAACGCGCCCCGACCTCACTTCGGCAGCTCCTCCTTGTTCCTTTCGCCGCTCTTAGCGACAGGGATAACCCAAAGTGGTGTCGAACCAGCTGCGGAATTGATGAGCGTCACGTACGGCTCGTTGCTGGAGAGGTCTTGGTTGATCCCCCGAAGCGCTTCCGTGGCGGAATCCGGCAGCACCACCATGACGTGCGGACCTATATAGAACCATTCTTTGACCTGAGTAGGCTCTTTTGCAGGGGCTGCGTTCTGTCCCTCCCTTGCCTCCCCCATCAGCATGTAGGCCAGTCCAACGCGATCAATATTCGGTTTTTCCCCAGCGAGCGTCGCCGCCATCCACTTCATCATCGTCTCATCTGCACACATGGGGTCGTGCTGAGGTCTTCCAGGAATGTCGGGCATACAAGTCCAACCGTTGCTTCCCTGGCGAAGTACTCTGCCGTGGGTATGCCCGTCTTTCAGGTCCCATGGCCAGTCGACCACAGTTGCGTGGTCGGTGATGCTAGCAGGGCCGGCGCTTAGTGCATTCTCAATTTTCCATTCGTCAGAGTGCGTGGACGTAGTGAATGTACCCGGTGGCAGAGGAGCCCTCGCGGTAGACAGGTCCTCCGCACAAGCTATCGATGAAATCGCTACGAGACCGATAGTTACATACAGAACACTCTTGGTCATTACAGCCTCCGTCGTTCTCTGCGATATCATTGGAACCGACATTCACCAGATAGTTCGCGCCTTCGTGGCGCACTTTCATCAAGATGCCAGCGAGTGTAAGCTTTCGGCCGGGTCTCCCGTAGGTTCTTGGCAATTATAGGTGGACTCGCTTGCTAGAGAACGGCACATTACGAGAGCCGTGGCGGCACATTCGAGAAAAGAGGGCCGAGTCCTTCCGCCATTGTCGGATGGGCGAGCACGGCGTCGCGCAGAGCCGTATATGGCAGGCCCGCCAGCATAGCCATCTGTACCACGGCCATGATCGCTCCCGTGAACGGATCAGGCCGAAGAGAGCTTCAGTGGACGTGGTGATGTGCCTCATCGCTGCGTGCCGGCCTGTTCATCATCCGCAGCATGTCAATGCCGCCGGTGGTGACGAACCGCCATACCAAAAGGGCTGCGAGGAGAAGAAACCCGATATTGAGCCATGTCGTATAGTTCCACGTGATCGATGCTTCGACGACGCGGGCCTGACGCTCGTGGGGAATGAGACCAAGGGAACTGAATAATCCCTCAACACCCAAGGCCGCCGCTGCCATCGCAACATAAAACGTGACGAGCATGAACGTGGCCATCTTCAGCCCGTAATACTTGCGGTAGATGTTCAAAATCGGCAGGACAATCAGGTCGGCCAAGATAAAAGCAAGCACGCCGCCGAAGCTGATGCCCCCGTTCCACAGCACGGCAGCGAGGGGAATGTTTCCGACCGAGCAGACGAAGGAAATGATAGCGACGAGTGGCCCGACGATCGGTCCCCACAGCGTAGCCAGCACCGGATGGTCGGTCAGGAAGAATCCATTCCAGAATTCCTGCGGGACCCAGGCGGCGATTGCTCCGGCGATTACGAGGCCACCGACGATATCCATCCAGACTGCAGCCCAGTCCATGACGAAGTAGTGGCTGATCGCGGTGAGCCCCGTGTCTGACATGATCCGCTGCCATAGCGAACCTTCAGCGGGAACCGACATATCCATCTCGGCGTGCCCCTCCATGCGCCCGGCAATGCCTTTCTCCGCCTGGTCGTTTGCCGCGTCAACGAGTTGCGGTCGCAAGAACATGCGGAAAAGGAGAGCGAGAATCGCGACCATGATCGGCGCGGCAATCGCCTCGGCGACCATGAAATGCCATCCCATGAGCACGATAAGGATGATACTGAGCTCAAGCACCAGGTTGGTGGATGCCATCTCGAAGGCCATGGCAGCCGTGAAGTTCGCGCCCTTACGAAAAATCGATCGCGCAATCGCAACGGCGGCGTAGGAGCAGGACGAGGAAGCGGCCCCGAGCGCCAACGCGATGCCAATCGAGCGCGGGCTGTCGTCCGGCAATAGCCGGCTCATTTCCCGGTGCGAGACGATTGCCTGAATCGCGGCGGAGAGCGCAAAGCCGAGCACGAGCGGCCAAAGGATTTCCCATCCCATGGCAAATGCCATGCCGAGTGCGTCCAACAGCTCCCTAAACATGGCACCATGCCCACTTCGCTCGGGTGAGTTCGTGCGAATCTATTCATATTCTCAAGTCGGCTTCGTCGATACGGGCGGCCATGAGCTCCCGATTTGAGTGCGAGACCGTGAGGCCGGCCGTTGTCGCTCCGTTTCCATTCTTTTCGGCTGCGCCGGGCAGCTGAGCCGTCTGGAGCAACTGGACGTTTTCGAACTCCAATCTGTGCCTCAACGGAACGCCGCCCTGCGGTGCGCCGCTGTTTACGAGAGCCGTGGCGGCATATTCGAGAAAAGAGGGCCGAGTCCTTCCGCCATTGTCGGATGAGCGAGCACGGCGTCTCGCAGGGCCGTGTATGGCAGGCCCGCCAGCATAGCCATCTGTACGGCGGCAACGACCTCGCCGGCTTCGGCGCCGATCATCGTGAAGCCAAGAACGCGGTCGTCGCGCGCGGCGACAAGCCCCTTCATAAAGCCTTGTCTCTCGTCGATTGTGTGTGTCCGAAGCACGGCGCTCATCGGCAGTTTTGCGACACGTACTTCGGTACCTTGATGTTGCGCCTCGCTTTCGCTCAATCCCACCCGTGCAAGCGGGGGATCCGTAAACATGCAGAAGGGAATCAACCGGTCGCGGGTCGTGCGGGTTCCTCCGGCCAAATTGTCCCGAATGATCCGGAAGTCATCGAAAGAGACGTGGGTGAACTGCGGGCTGCCGGCGCACTCTCCAATCGCCCAGACCGCGGGCGCGCTGGTCTCCAGGCGCTCGTTGACTTTGATGTAACCGCGGCCGTCCAATTCAACACCGGCCACTTCGAGGCCGATCCCGGCGGTATTGGGAGTGCGCCCTGCCGCGACTAGAATGTCGCTCCCCTCGATGGTCTGCTCACCTGAGGACGTGCGCACAAGAAGACTGACACTCTTTCCTGAGCGAACCTGCACCCGGCGTGTCTCTGTCGCCACAAGAATGTCAACTCCTTCGTCGCCGAGGATCCGCCGCATCTCGTCCGCGACGTCCGGATCCTCCGGGCCAGCGAGCTGAGGTCCATGCTCGATGATCGTCACGCAGCTGCCGAAACGGCGATATGCCTGTGCCAATTCGAGGCCGACATAGCCGCCGCCGAGCACGATCAGATGTTGCGGCACATAGTCGAGTTCCAGCGCCTCGATGTTCGTAAGCGGTTTTGCCGCTTCGAGGCCAGGCACGCCCGGAATTGCCGCGTGCGTCCCGAGATTGAGGAAAACCTGATCGCCCGCCAGCACGCGCGTTCCGCCGTCATTTAAGTGCACCTCGAGCGTTTTCGGCGCCACGAAATTGCCGATTCCCATGATCAATTCCGCGCTGGTCGCCTTGTATTGCTGCAAAACCGTGGTGACCTCGCCTTCGACCATGCCGCGCTTGCGCTGGCGGACTTTGGCCATGTCGGTCGCGGCGGAACCCGTCATCGCGCCGAAGCTTGCGCCGTGATGCATTAAATCGGCGACTTTCGCGCTCCAGATCTCGTTTTTGCTGGGAAGGCAGTTGATGTTGGGGCAGGAGCCGCCAATCCAACGGCGCTCCACCACCGCAGTGCGGCGCCCGGAACGCGCCATGTGCCAGGCCAGATACATGCCGCCATTTCCACTGCCAAGGACAAGGGTTTCAAACCGTTCCGTCTGAGCCATAGCTATCTCGTCTCCAGTATCCTTTACTGGCCGCGTATTGCTCCACACACACACTAATCAGCGAATTTAGGACTAATCCACCCGTTCCCAGCCGCTCATGCCAAGCCGCTCCTGCGGCAGGAAACGCGCCTTATAAGCCATTTTCCTTGAGCCCGCGACCCAATAGCCGAGATAGACATGCGGCAGGCCGAGACGGCGCGCGCGTTCGATATGATCGAGGATCATATAGGTGCCGAACGAACGGCTCTGTTCACCCGGAACGTAGAAGGAATAAACCATCGAC
>JBOHJU010000100.1:0-8793 GCA_050728755.1 Methylocella sp. | reverse complement strand
TGCAGGCTCAAGGATTTCCGGCGGATCGCAACAAGATACGACAAACTCGCGCAAAACTTCTTTTCGGCCCTCTGCTTTGTCGCTACCTTAGCTTATTGGATCTGAATGAATTGAGTCCGGACCCTAGTCGGGTGACGGGGGAGTGTCCTCCCGGCGCAGCCGACGTTAACGCGTCGTCAAACCAAAAAAGGGTTGTATAGCACGAACTCGAACGGCTTGTTGAACTTTTCTTGACTTTCGCGCGGGCATAGATAATTCCGCGCCGGCATGAAAAAACGCCGCGCGGATTGCGCATATATTCGAAGACAGCATGTATTCGAAGACAGCATGACGGCGGCGCAAACGATTGTCGATGTGAAATATGATCCCTGCTAGCCAGCGGTGGCCAACGCGTTCGCCCCATCGCGCGGCCATTGACGGATCCCATTTTCGTGACGCCCGCAGTTGAACGATCGAAACCCGAAAAAGTTGCGCCTGACGGGTATGAAATTACACCTTGCGTCCACTCGCCGTCCTGTTTGGATGGAGAGAGTCCGAAGATACTGCGCCGGAGCGCCAGAAACCTTGACGGACCGCGACACGAGACGTCTTGCCCGAGGCAGCTTGGCAGCGCTGCTACGTGCCCTTCTTGAGGAATGCGTTGACGGATAGAAACCGGACGCTGGCGATCGATGATCCTAACAGTTAATTTGCATTACAAATAACTCAACCACCAATCTCGCCGCCGCCGCTTCACGCCGGCAAACCAGTTGCAGGCGGGGTAAAGCGCGGCCATGATGAGGATCCAGGCAGCATAAGTTTGGGCCAGACTGAGGCCCAGCCCTTCCGGCGGGGCCGCCCGGGCGCCGAAGCCGAGTAATTGGTCAAACTCAAAGCCTTCGGTGAGCCAGAGTGCAACGGCCACGGCATGGGCCGCATAAAGGTGCAGCACGTAGATGAAAAGCGGCACCCGGCCGAATGTCGCGAGCACCTCTCCAACGGACCCCCCGAGCCGCTCCATGGCCGCTAGCAAGAGAAGTGCAGGCCCAAGCGTGACGAGCGCATAGAGCAACGACGGCGGGTATTTGGTTACGTTGAGCATTGAAAGCGCGGTCATCACAACGTTTCTTTGCGCGCGCCAAGGGCTTGGATCACCATAGAAATTTGTACCGCGCAGCAGCAGGAAAAGCGCAATCGAAGCTAGCCCTAGCAATTTGAGCTGCCGCTCGCGCTGTGCGGCAGGTTCCAGGAAGACGTAGCCCAGCCCATAGCCCAGGGCCATGACGCCGATCCATGGGAGCACCGGGTAGCTCACCCCTCCACGCAGGCCAAAGGGCAATGCGCCCGGTTCATGGAGAATGTTCCAAAGGGGTCCCCAATTCCCGAACTCGGCCGCTTGCACATGATCGAGCAAGTTGTGGCCGAGAAGGATCAAAGCACCGGCCAGCAACACGCCACGGCGCGGCAACCAGAGCAGCCCTGCCAGCACGATCATACTGAATCCGATTGCCCAGAGGGTGCCGAGGTCGATCGAGCCGAGCTCAAGCCCCCATATCGGGCTCACCGCAGCGATATCGAGCAAGATCAGCCACGCCCCGCGGGTCAACAAGAAGCGTGCGAGCGCGCATTGATCATCGAGTTTCGTTCCGTACAGGAACGCGGACACGCCCGCGAGAAAAACGAAGGTCGCAGCGGAGTAGTGTGTGACGAAGCGGGTCAGGAACAGTGCAGGATAAGTCCGGGCAAGATCGGTCGGGTCAAAGTGAAGCGCATCGGCGCTGAAGAAATCCCGTACATGGTCAAGCGCCATAATGAGGATGATGAGCCCGCGCATTCGGTCGATCGCCGGCAGCCGGACGCCATGCGCGAGAACGCGCGAGCTCCTTTCGACAGGAGGCGCTTCGGCACGGCCAGCCGCTTGGGTCACGCAATTTCCTCCCTCGACTGGCGGCACCATCTCGCCACTATTTCATACTCCTTCGCGGCCCGTAAAGCCGCCCAATCCGGCTCGTTCTCCGTTCCCGGATCAGCGGTTTTTTTTAAGAAGCGTCTTTCGGTTCATCTTCGCATCGGCTGCCGGTTGGTTCTCCGGTTGGGTTCAGTCTCGCAAACCGGCTCCCTCGACGGGTGGTTGCCGCAAACACATGCTCGGCGCAATCTCCGTGAGCTACGCCGTATTTGAGCCATTTTCAAAAGGTTTGGTTGGAAGTCCGTCGTAACGAAGCGATTACGGCTATCCGTCCGGCAGCGCGCCTCTTTTATCAAACATCAGCGCTGCATTCGCCGGGGCGTGAAATTCTGGCCGGGCAATTCGAGAAGCCTTCCGATGGCCCTATGCGCGCGGGCTCATTCCTGAATCCCGCGCGGGTCCACGCACATGAAATCTGGTACCGCTGTTCCCAGGATCGAAGCAACGCTATGACGATGGACGCCTGGATGCAGAGTCGGAGTCCCGGCATTTGCCTTCGGCCGGTCCAGTTGCGCGCCAATATAGAATTTGGAGTCGATCCGGCCATCGCAGCCGATGGCGCCCGCCCCGCGTCCTTCGATCGACGGCGAATCTCGCTGCGCTGGTTATCTGGCACTCTTCTAACGGGTCTTTCCGGCGCCGCGCTCATTGGATCGGCGATCTTCGCGGCGCTTGGGCACCAAAAATATTTCGCCGAGGCACCGGCGCCCTCTCTCTCTCAGCGCACGGAGATCAACCTGGATTTCGGTGTCAATCCGCACAAGGGCGATCGCCTGGTCAAGGCGGTCGATATGGTCACCGCAAAGCAGAGCTTTCAGGCGCCAACGACACTCAGGCTCGGCGACAGGGAGGTCGTCAAGGTCCAGGAGTTCACCCATGTCCAGACCACGCTGGTAGTGGCGGATATCGGCCTCTCCGAGGATGTTCCTCCATTTAATCCGTTGAAGGTTCTTGCCGACGCGCGCACTCCAATCGATGCCGCGCAGGAACCGGTTGCGGACGATGCCGAAATCTCGTGGTCCACCCGCGATCTCGGGAACGGGGCGTTTTCGCCATCAGCCACCCTATCGATGGAAGAGGTCCAGGCCCAAGTCGCCGAGCAAGTAAAAAACACGCTCGCAGCGGGCGCTAAGCCGCTGCCACTGCCGCCGCAACTTCTTCTGATGCGGACGGCCCGCGCCAATCTTCCAGGCGTTCTTGCCTACGCCAATCCCGCTTCGCCGATCACGACGGCCCCATTTTCCACGATCGAAGTGCGCATGGTCCCTGAGAACGTGACCAATTTCGGCCGTTCGCCGCAAACCGTGCAGCCGACGCAAATGGAGGAGCGGCTCGTCGTGGTCCGCCACGGCGACACGATCGAGAGCGTGCTGCGCGGCGCCGGGCTGACGAAGGGCCAGATCATCAAGATTATCGCCGCCTTCGCGGTCCCACACGGCGAAGCCGCGGTGGCGGAAGGGGCGCGCCTCAAACTCCTCTTCGCCGATCTCGACGGCTCCGGCGTCAACATGACCCTGGCGCGCCTTTCGGTTTATTCCGGCGAAACCTTGGAAACCAACATTGCGATCAATGACCGCGGCGGCTATGTCCGGGTGACCCCGCCGCGTCACGTCAAGCTGCCGCGCCGGGACGATAGCGACGAGGCCGATGACGCGGAAGGCATGCGGCTATACGATTCGTTTTACGAAA
This sequence comes from Methylocella sp., assembly GCA_050728755.1. GTDB lineage: Bacteria > Pseudomonadota > Alphaproteobacteria > Rhizobiales > Beijerinckiaceae > Methylocapsa. The sequence goes on along the minus strand of JBOHJU010000100.1, from coordinate 5,156 downwards.
CCGCGCTGAAACAGGAAATTCCGCGTCCGGTCATCGACGATCTCGTCCGGATTTTCGCCAATGACGTCGATTTTCAAGGCGCCGTGACCGCCGGCGATTCCTTCGAGGCGTTCTACGACGACAGCGAGGAAGGCGAGGGACACCACAAGCTTCTCTATGCGGCAATCACCGCCCGCAACGAAACTTTTCGCTACTACCGTTTCCAGACACCAGATGACGGTCTTGTCGATTACTACGATCAAGACGGCCGCTCGACGCGCAAATTCCTGGTTCGCATGCCGATTGTCGGGGGCCGGTTAACGTCCGGGTTCGGGATGAGGTTTCACCCGATCCTCGGCTATTACCGCATGCACACGGGGGTCGATTGGGCGGCGCCGGCCGGCACGCCCATTTTTGCCGCCGGCAATGGCACGATCGTCGAGGCGGAATGGGATTCCGGCTACGGCCGGCGAATCGAGATTCAGCATGCAAACGGCTACATCACGACCTATAATCACATGTCCGGGTTTGCCCGCGGGGCGATCAAAGGCGCCCATGTGCGGCAAGGCCAGGTCATCGGCTATCTTGGTCAGACCGGCCTCGCGACCGGGCCGCACCTTCATTACGAAATCATGGTGAACGGCCATTTCGTCGACCCGATGCGAGTCAAGCTCGCCCGCACGCGGGAATTCGACGGCCGCATGCTCGCCAATTTCAAGCGTGAGCGCGATCGTATCGACAGCTTGGTCCGCAAAGCTCCCAACGCGCCCATGGTCGCGGCGCGTCAGCCGTGACGCGAGGCCTCGCGGCGCAAGAATGATCGGAAGCCTCAGGCGAGAACCGCCCTGTCGAACGCCTCTGACGCGAACGTCATCCACTGGATCCATCATGTGTATCACCCACCGCTGCGGCATCCGGCCTGGCCTGACGCTGATCACGGCGCCCATGTGGCTTTTGCTTTAGTCCGGCATAGAATCGTCTTTTTTCGAAGCCTTGCGGCAGACGCTGACTGGGCTCGTCGAGTCCGGCGGCGCGGCGCTCGCCCAATCCGCTCGCTCCGCCCAGGTAAGATTTCGGCACTTGAAATCGCGCTTCCAGTGGATATTTGTTGCACAAACGGGGATGGTGGCAGGATACGCGTGGCGCTGCGGCAGCGGCTTGACAAATGGTTGTGGTTCGCGCGTGTGGCGAAAACCCGGGGCCTTGCCGCCCGGCTTATCAGCGAGGGCCATGTGCGCCTCAATGCGCGGCGGATTGAAACCCCGGCGAAGGGGGTCGCGCCAGGCGATGTCCTGACGATCGCGCTGGAACGGCAGGTGCGGGTTCTTAAGGTTGTCGCTGCCGGCGCGCGTCGGGGCGGCTTTGCCGAAGCTTCTCGCTTATTCGAGGAATTGCGGGACCCGCCGATTTACCCCCAGCCAGGGTCGGGCGGTGGCCCTATTTCAAAAACTTGACCATTCCGCGGTCAGGCGGCGCAAGCACCCGATTCGGGCCCAAAAATCTTGCAAAAATCCTGGGACTATAAAAATCCTTGGACTATTTGGCCCAACGGCGCTAAAGGGAACCATCCACATGGAATAGATCGAGTGCCGCACTACGGACGCCATTAGGGCGCCGCTCGGGCGAGGGCGCGTTTCTGGAAAGCTTTGGAAAGACTTTGATACCATGGAGTTCCGGGATACGATGGAGTTCCGGCCCATGGCGCCGTTCTCGGCTTCCCGCTATGCCAATGGGATAGATGGGATAGCAAACCGAGAAGGGGATCGGCGGGTGCTCTCGTTGCCGCTTGGCATTGGGCCGCTGAGTGGCCGCGCTGGCGGTGCGGCGTTTGCCCGCGAAGGAAATTGAGCATGACTTATGTCGTCGTTGAAAACTGCATCAAGTGCAAATACATGGATTGCGTCGAAGTCTGTCCCGTGGATTGCTTTTACGAAGGCGAGAATATGCTTGTGATCCATCCGGATGAATGCATCGACTGCGGCGTTTGCGAGCCCGAGTGCCCGGCCGAGGCGATCAAGCCGGATACTGAAACGGGGCTCGAAAAATGGCTTAAGCTTAACTCCGATATGGCGCGGTCTTGGCCGAATATCACGATTAAGCGCGATGCCCCGCCGGACGCTAAGTCATTCGACGGCACGCCCGGCAAGCTAGAGGCTTATTTTTCCTCAAATCCAGGCCAAGGAGATTAACTCCACGGTTCGGTGCGGCCGCTTCCGCGATAACTTGAAAAATCCGGCGCACGGGCGGCGAAATGGGGTTGAACCTGCCCGCGAGCAGTATATCTTTTGATATTTGCTCGTTTTTGTGTCACACTGTTTCCTGGTGGCGGGCGGTCTGCGGCCGTCCGCGTCTTGGAGGCTTTAACGGCGCCGGGACAAGAGTTCCCCGGCGGCGGAGTGCCGTTGCGTCAATCGGGCCATGTATTGGACGGGCGATCTTCATTGAGGAGCATTCCGCTTCGCGCCCCTCCAGGGCCGAAATTCAAAGTTTCCGCACGGCTGAGAGTTTGTCTGCCGTCTCGTCTCCAAAGCGGGACAGGAAAAAGGAGCGCGCTTGATAATGGCGTCCGCGAAGAAGAGCACGAAATCGTCCAAGACAAAACAGGCGAATAGGACAAAACAGGCGAAACGGCCGGGAACCCCCCAGGCAAAACCGTCGAAACAATCTGCCCTGCTCAAAGCCAAGCGGGCCGCCGCCGCGCGTGCGCGCGCTTCTAAGAAGCTAGCCGCCAACAAGTCCCGGCGCGGAACGAAAACAAAAACGGCGGGAGTGAGCCAGCACGTGAACAGCCCGTCCACGGCAAAGCCAGTGGCCAGGAAAAAGGCTTCGGCGGCACGCGCCGCGCCGCGCTCGCGCGAAACGCTCCGCATCGCGAAGAAGGGCGCGGCGCGGCGCGCTAAGCCGGTGCTCGCCCGCGCTACCGGCACCAAACGCGGCGCCTTACTGCGCGCGAACGCAAAATCGGTCACGAACAAGGCCGCAAGGCCTGCCTCCGTCAACAGACCGGCACGGGGAAAGCCGACAGCCGCGGCACAAAAAACGCCCACCATCGAGACTTCGCGCCGAAGTGCCTTCAAACCGGCGGCGACCGTTCGCAAGGTCGTAGAGTCCCGGACTCGCGCCGCGCAAAACACGGCCGCGAGCGAGGCGGCCGCGGCGGCGATTCTCGCCCTCAAGCGAAACGCCGCGAGGCTTTCCGAGGCGCGCAAGCAAACCGCCTCGCCGTCTGCCGGCCTGCAGGCCGGAAGTTCTTCGAAGCCGGTTTTAGAGGCAAAAGAGCGGCTGGCGTTGAACAAAAACTCCGAGCAGGAAATATCCGCAGGATCTGCTTTGGGCCCAACGGGCGCCGTTGCTTCGCGCGTCCCGGCGAAGGGTGCGGCGGCTGGCGGCCCATCGCAAACCGCCGCTAAGGGCTCCGGAAAGCCCTTTGCCGCGAAGATTACCGCGAAGTCGCCGGATTCCCAGACGCCGTCCTACATAGGGACCAGGTCAGCCGCGCCGGCACCCGCGCGCCTCGACGCCGCCCAAACCAACGTGGCGGACGCAAAGCCTGGCGGGAAATCGGTCCCTCCCGCGCACAAGTCGGCCAAGACCGCGGCCGCTCAGCGGCAAATGTTCAAGCCACACGAGTATGTGGTCTATCCAGCCCACGGCGTCGGCCAGATCGTCGCTATCGAGGAACAGGTAGTCGCAGGTTTCAAACTCGAGCTTTTCGTGGTCAGATTCGTCAGGGACAAGATGATCCTCAAGGTGCCAACGCCGAAGGCCGCCAGCGTCGGAATGCGCAGGCTCGCCGATGGCTCCGCAGTTAAGGCGGCATTGGACACTTTGACGGGCCGGGCCCGCGTCAAGCGGACCATGTGGTCGCGCCGGGCGCAAGAATACGAAGCCAAGATCAACTCCGGCAATTTAAAGGCGATCGCCGAAGTGGTGCGCGATCTCTACCGTTCCGATACGCAGCCCGAACAATCCTACTCCGAACGGCAGCTCTACGAGACCGCGCTCGATCGCATGGCGCGCGAAATCCTTGTCGTGCAAAAATTGACCGAGACGGAGTCGTTGAAGGTGATCGAAACGCAACTGCTAAAAGGCCCGCGCCGCGGCAAGAGCGAAGAAAGCGAGGCCGAGGACGCCGATATCGAGCAAGCGGCCTGAACGCCCGTCCGCTAGAGCATGTCCCGAAAAAGTTGCTCGACTTTTTCGATTTCGGCATGCTCCAACTCTTTGATTTTGAGCGAGTCCTTATCGATCAAATGATTCCATTTGATCGGGACGCGCTCTAAGGACGAAAGTCGGACGGCAATAGCGGAAAGTGATTTCATCGAGGCAATCGAGGCGCTGGCCCTGGATGCCGCCTCGGCGAGTGCCCATCGGCCACCGTTGCAGAGCGAAAATTTTAGAGGGGTGACGCCATCATAGATGGAGGAGCGCCGTGACCGATGCCGTAACGCCCGCCAACATATTCAATCTTGGGTTTGGTTTCTGGGCATCAAAGGCGCTTCTTAGCGCCGTCGAGCTTGGGCTATTCACCGAGCTTGCCAAGGGCCCGGCCGATCTTGCCACCTTGGCGCGCCGGCTCGGCTTGCATGAGCGTTCGGCGCGCGATTTCCTCGACGCGCTTGTCGCGCTGAAAATGCTCGATCGCCAGGATGGGCTCTACAGCAACACGGCCGAGACCGGTCATTTTCTCGACCGGGCCAAACCAAGCTATGTTGGCGGGCTACTCGAAATGGCCAATTCCCGGCTTTACGAGTCCTGGGGGTTTTTGACCGAAGCGCTCAAGACCGGCCGGAACCAAAACGAGGCCAAAGAGTCAGGCGACGTGTTCGCCGCGCTCTATGCCGATCCCGAGCGGTTGCACGGCTTCCTCGCCGCGATGAGCGGGGTAAGTCTCGGCGCGGCCCAGGCGATCGCCGCGAAATTCCCGTGGAAGGATTATCAAACCTTCGTCGACATCGGCACGGCACAGGGCATGGTGCCGGTTACTATCGCCCGCGCGCATAACCATCTTTCCGGCGCCGGATATGATCTGCCCGAGGTCAAGCCCGTTTTTGAGGAGTTCATCGCCCAGCATGGAATGCGGGGGCGGGTGAAATTTCTCAGCGGAAACTTCTTCACGGACCCCCTGCCCGCGGCCGATGTCCTGATCATGGGCCACATTCTGCACGACTGGGATC
>JBOHJU010000099.1:0-8894 GCA_050728755.1 Methylocella sp. | reverse complement strand
GGCCGACGAGGCCGTCGTAGCGCCCTCCCCCGCCGATCGAGCCAAAGCGCCCAGCCTGGCCGTCCTCGCCGAAAATTTCGAAACTAAGATCGGCCTCAAATACGGGGCCGGTATAATATTCGAGCCCGCGCACGACGGAAGGATCGATACGGATGCGGCCATCATTATAACCGGCGCTGCGAATGAGCTGCCATATCTCCCCCAATTCGCGATAACCATCCACGCCTGTGTAAGACTCGCGGAGATTTGCTTCAATGCCGCTCATAACACTTTCGAACCGTATGTCTTCCGCGACCCGAACGTCGATAGGGTGGGTTTGGACCTCACAGCGAACGCATTCATATTCGCGCCTCGCGCGCGCAGCCGCAGCCTCAATTTCAAATAACGCCACGATTTTTTCGATCGCCTCAAGGCCTAAGTCCGCGCCTTTCGTGAAGTCGCCGCTGTCGTCTTTGCGCCCAGCGCCGAGCAGCGCGCGGACGCCCTCCACGCCAAGCCGGTCGTATTTATCGATCGCCCGCAAAACCGTCAGTCTCTGCCTTGCGTGTTCCTGCCTGCCGAGGCCGATTGCCTCCATCACGCCGTCAAGCACTTTTCGGTTGTTGACTTTGATGACGTAATCGCCCCGCTTGATTCCAAGCCGCTCAAGCGTATCCGCCGCCATCATGCACAATTCGGCATCGGCAGCGATGCTTGCAGCGCCGACCGTATCGGCGTCAAACTGCATGAATTGGCGAAACCGTCCCGGCCCCGGCTTCTCGTTTCGAAACACATATCCGGCGCGATAGCTGCGGTAGGGTTTTGGCAATTTGTCGAAATTTTCGGCGACATAGCGGGCGAGCGGCGCGGTCAAATCGTAGCGCAGCGACAACCAGTTTTCGTCACTGCGATCTCGCTGTTGCGATAGATCGCCAGCGATGTCCTTGAACGAAAAGACGCCTTCGTTGGGGCGATCCTGATCCGGCAAAAACTTGCCGAGCGCCTCGGTGAACTCGATGCACGGCGTCTCGACCGCCTCGAAACCGTAAAGCTCGTAAGTCGTCTTGATGAGGTCAAGCATTTTTTCCGTCGCCGCAATCTCGGCCGGCGAGCGATCGGCGAAACCGCGCGGCAGCTTGGCGGGGGAGGCACGCATGTCGTTCTGCTTGCCGTTCATTGCTTCTCAAAGCCTGTCGGTGTCCCGATGTTTTTAGGGGCGGGCTGGCGCCACGGCAAGTATGGCGCCTGCAATCAAATCGGTGCGACCCTTGGCGCTCGCCGAAAACCCCTTATATTTGTGCTGCGGGGAAGGCCCCGCTGTGAAGGGGAGAATTCCGATGTCACCCGAAGAACGCCAGTTGCTGACAGGTTTGTTCGACCGGATACGCGGCACCGCCAATACGCCGCGGGATCAGGAAGCCGAGGCGCTGATCCAGGATGCAACCAAGGCTCAGCCTTATGCGCCCTATTATTTGGCGCAGACCGTCCTCGTCCAGGACCAGGCGCTGCGCGCCGCCAACGATCGTCTGCAAGAGCTCGAAGGCAAGGTCAAGGATCTGCAAAGCCAGGCGGCGAGTGGGCCGCGTCCGGGTGGTTTTCTCAGCGGCCTCGGCTCGCTCTTCGGCGGCAGCGGACCATCGCCCATGAGCGGGAGCGGACCACAGCCTACTTCCCGCCCGGCCGCGCCGCCCCCGCCGCCGCCAGCTGGCGGAGGCTGGAACCAGCCACCATCACAAGGCGGCTGGGCGCGAGCGCCGCAAGGTTACGCTCCGGGTCCGGCGCCCGGGCCTTGGGGCGGAGCTGGCGGCGGCGGATTCTTGACCGGAGCGCTCGGCACCGCTGCGGGGGTCGCCGGCGGTGTGCTTCTCGCCGATTCGATCCGCGGGCTGATCGGCGGGCATAATAGCCCGCTTGGCATTGGCAGCGGATTTGGCGGCATGGGCCCCGGCCTCGGAGGCGAAACCGTCATCAACAATTATTACGATTCGGGCGACCAAAGCCTTAGCCAGCAGGACGCCGCCCAGGACGCCCAGCAAGACGCGGCCGACGACCAATTCGCCCAACAAGACGCCCAGCAAGACGCCGATCAAGACCAGGACGACGCGCAGGACGCCTCGGATTACGGCTCGGACGATTTTGGCTCCGGCGACGACGGCAGCTTCGACGTCTGAACGTATCGCGCTTTGGCGCCCGCCACGGGTCCATCGACAAAGGCGGTGATGCTATTGCTGCGCGCCGCGCACCGCTTGCGGTCGCCTGCTCCCTAGCGTCTCAAAGGTGGCGGCCGAGAGCGGTCGCTTCCCGCGCAAGCTGTTCGACCTTGCCTAAATCGCGCGCCGCGAGAAGCCCCGGCGCGACCATCCACGACCCGGCGACGCAAGCCACATTGGGCAGCGCGAGATAATTTCCGGCGTTTTGCGCGTCGATACCGCCGGTCGGGCAGAAAATCAAATCGGGCAAAGGGCCAGCGAGAGATGCGAGATACCTTGCCCCGCCAGCCGGCTCGGCCGGAAAGAATTTTAACGCGCGAAAGCCTCGTTCCCGAAGCGCTAGGGCCTCGGATACCGTCGCCGCTCCGGGTAAGAAAGGAATCGGCGATCGCACGCCTGCTTCAACAAGGCACTGCGTCATCCCGGGGCTGACCAGAAACCGCGCGCCGGCATCGCTAGCAGCTTGGATCTGTTCCGCCTCGATGATTGTCCCCGCGCCGATGATCGCCTCCGGAAATATCTTGGCGAGCGCCGCCACGGCGGCCACGGCGGCCGGCGTGCGCAAGGTGACTTCGAGTACTTTCAACCCGCCCGCGATCAGGGCGCGGGCCTGGGCAACCGCGTCTTCCACGTTCTTCACGGTCAGCACGGGAACGACCGGCGCCCGGCGAAGCAAGGCGATGGCCGCCTCGCTATGGGGATAAAGCATGGACGGCGCCCTTCAGTTGGCGGTCAGCCGCAGACGCTCGCGCCAAGTTCCACTGCGCTCATATTGGCACGGAACATCTGGAATAAGTCGCGCCCATAGCCATTCGCATGCGCTTCGAGGTCGCATAGGGCGAGCGGACGGTTTTGCAAAGTCTCGGCGGAGAGTTCCACCGTCAATGTGCCGGCTTCCGCGTCGAGCGCTATGATATCGCCGTCTCGAAGCCGGGCAATTGGGCCGCCGTCGAGCGCTTCCGGCGTGACATGGATTGCCGCTGGTACTCTTCCCGATGCGCCTGACATGCGGCCGTCGGTGACCAGCGCCACTTGACGGCCGCGCGCCATGACCGACGCAAGCACGGGCGTAAGCTTATGCAACTCCGGCATGCCGATCGCTTTGGGGCCCTGGAAGCGAACCACCGCGACCAGATCACAGTCGAGTTCGCCGGCGCCGAACGCGGCCTCCACTTCTTCTTGGGCGTGAAAAATCCGCGCCCTTGCGCGTACCTTGCGATGTTCCGGCGCGACCGTGCTGATCTTGATCACCGCGCGACCGAGATTGCCGTCAACGACCTTCAAGCCGCCATCGCTGGAGAACGGATTTGCCACCGGGCGCAGAACTGATTCGTCGAGGCTGGCCGAAGGCGCCGCACGGAAAGCGAGTTTTCTGCCATCGAGATAAGGCTCTTGCGCATAGAATTCGAGCGTGCATCCGGCAACGGTTTTCGCGCCTGGATGGAGGAGGCCTGCACCCAACAACGAACGGATGAGAAATCCGGTGCCGCCCGCGGCGGTGAAGTGGTTCACATCGGCGCTGCCGTTGGGATAGATGCGCGTTAGCAAGGGAACCGCCGCAGAGAGATCGGCGAAATCGTCGAGCGTCAGGACGATACCGCCCGCACGGGCCATGGCGATAAGGTGGATGACGTGGTTCGTCGAGCCCCCCGTCGCGAGCAAGGCGACGATGCCGTTCACAAAGGCGCGCTCGTCGAGAATCGATGCAACCGGCGTATAGTCGTTGCCAAGCGCGGTGAGCGCCAAGGCGCGTTGCGCGGCGGCGGCGGTGAGCGCGTCGCGCAAGGGGGTGTTCGGATTGACAAAGGAGCTACCTGGCAGATGCAGGCCCATCGCCTCCATCAGCATTTGGTTGGAATTCGCGGTGCCGTAAAAGGTGCAGGTCCCCGGCGAATGGTAGGAAGCGGCTTCCGCTTCAAGCAAGTCTTCCCGCGTGGCCTTGCCTTCGGCAAAAAGCCGGCGGAGCTTCGCTTTCTGCTGATTCGGCAAACCGGAAGGCATCGGCCCCGCCGGGACGAACACGGCGGGCAAATGCCCGAAGGCTTGCGCCGCGATCACGAGTCCCGGCACGATCTTGTCGCAGACGCCGAGGAAGACCGCGGCGTCAAACATATCGTGCGACAAGGCGATTGCCGCCGACATGGCGATGACATCGCGCGAAAACAGCGAGAGTTCCATGCCGGCGCGGCCTTGGGTGATGCCGTCGCACATGGCCGGCACGCCGCCCGCGACCTGCGCGACGGCGCCCACCTCGTGCGCCGCCTTTTTTATTAGAGCCGGAAAACGCTCGTATGGCTGATGCGCCGAGAGCATGTCGTTATACGCGGTGACAATGGCGAGATTGGCGGCGGCGCCGGTCCGCAGGACCTGCTTTTCGTGCCCGGCGCATGCGGCAAAACCATGCGCGAGATTGCCACATCCGAGCGCGCGACGGTGCGGCCCGCTACGCCGCATCGCCTCGACGCGGCCGAGATATTTCTCCCGCGACGGCTGGCTTCTCGCTCGAATGCGGGCCGTGACATCGGCGATTGCCGCTTGAACCATCTCCGGCTCCTCGTTGCGGCGGCTGGCGCGAGGCCACCCGCATCAGGTCAATCGGTTTCCTCGCTCCAGCTGCGCCCATCGCGCTCAACCAGAGCGATCGCAGCGGCTGGCCCCCAAGTGCCGGCGAGATAGGGCCGCGGCGCTTCATCCATTTGGTTCCAAGCCTCGCGGATCGGATCGATCCAGCGCCACGCCGCCTCGACCTCGTCGCGGCGCATGAACAAAGTCGCGTTGCCGCGTATGACGTCCATCAACAGCCGCTCATAGGCCTCCGGCGCGTGGATGCCAAATGCCTTGGCGAAGCTCATGTCGAGCGGCACATGTTGCAGCCGCATTCCGCCCGCGCCCGGCTCCTTCAGCATCAGCCAGAGTTTTATACCTTCATCCGGCTGCAGCCGTATAGCGAGCCTCGTTTGCGAAATTTTTCCCGACTCGACCGGGAAAATCGAATGGGGAACCTCGCGAAAGGCGACGATGACCTCAGAAACCCTTTGCGGCAGGCGTTTGCCCGTGCGCACATAAAACGGAGTGCCAGCCCACCGCCAATTCGCGATCTCTACCTTAAGCGCCACGAAAGTTTCGGTTTTGGTGTGCTCGTTGCCTGCCTCCTCGGCATAGCCCGGCACCGCGCCGCCTTCGCCGGCGCCGGCGCGATATTGTCCCCGCACGGTCAGCGAGCCGGCATTGCTGGAGTCGATCGGCACCAGCGACCGCAAAACCTTGAGCTTCTCGTCGCGCACCGAATCCGCGTCCAAGGAGGCGGGCGGCTCCATGGCGACAAGACACAACAATTGCAGCAAATGATTCTGCACCATGTCGCGCAGCGCGCCCGCGTTTTCGTAATAAGAAGCGCGGCCTTCGACGCCAATTGATTCGGCGACGGTGATCTCGACATGATCGATATGGGCTGAATTCCACAACGGCTCGAACAGCGCATTGGCGAACCGCAGCGCAATCAGATTTTGCACCGTCTCTTTTCCGAGATAATGATCGATGCGGAAAATCCGCTTCTCCGGAAATACCGCGCCAATCGCATCGTTGATGGACGCGGCGGAGGCGCCGTCCTCGCCGATTGGCTTCTCGACGATGATGCGCGAGGCCGGGGAGATGAGCGAATGCGCGGCGAGCCGCTTGACGATCGGCGCGAAATGATCCGGATCTGTCGCAAGGTAGAACGCGCGCACGCGCGAGGGATCGGCATCGAACGCTTTGCCGAGGAGATCCCACCCAGTCTTCGAGTCAAATTGGAGACAGACGTAATGGATCAATTCGAGGAAGCCCTTGATCGATTCATCGCGCGCGGCGGCGAACTCTTTCAGGGCATCGGCGATCGCACCCCGATAGGCGGGGTGTTCCAAGGGCCGCCGCGCCACGCCGATGATCTTGGTCGGCGGCGACAGCTGCCCGTCGAGAAACCGGTGAAACAGGGCGGGAAAGAGCTTGCGGTGGGCGAGATCGCCGGTGCCGCCGAAGACGGCCAGATCGAAGGACGGCACCTTCAGGATACGCGAAACCATCGCTTTCCTTCGCATTTCGAAGGCTTATGCGCAACGTAGTCCATTGGCGATGCCAGGCAGGTGGCACTCCCCAGAGCCGCGTCATGCGCCCGACGATACACAAGCGCGGCGTGAGCACGCATTTTGCTGCAAGCGCCGTGCGCGTGGCGCGGCGGGGAGGTTTGGCGCAGCACCTTCGCCGCCCCCCTTTTTCCGGCGTTCACTTATTGTTCTTGCGCCGGCCCGGTTTCTCCGTTAAGCTCGCCTTAACAGTGGAAAGCGGGGCGTGCCATGGTCGTCAGAGTTGCGACGGTTGCGTTTGAAGGCATCGAGGCGCGGCCGGTCGACGTGCAGGTGCAAATCGCCAACGGCAACGTGGTCTTCACGGTGGTCGGTCTCGGCGACAAGGCGGTCGCTGAATCGCGCGAAAGAGTTCGCGCCGCGCTGAATGCGTCGGGCCTCGCCATGCCGGCGAAGCGCATCACCGTCAACCTCGCGCCCGCCGATCTTCCCAAGGAAGGCAGTCATTACGATCTGCCGATCGCGCTCGGCATCATGGCCGCGATTGGCGCCATTCCGCCGGACCAGCTTGCAAATTACACCGTTCTCGGCGAGCTCGCGCTCGATGGAACGATCACCGCGGTGGCTGGCGTGCTCCCCGCCGCGATCGCCGCGAACGCGCATGGCCACGGGCTCATTTGCCCGCATGCGAGCGGACCCGAGGCGGCCTGGGCCGCGCAAGACTTAGATGTGCTGGCCCCGCTTTCGTTGATCCAGCTTGCCAATCATTTCAAGGGCACGCAAGTTATGGCGCGGCCGCAGCCGGCGGTGCGGGGGGAACCCGGATCGCAGCCGGACCTGCGCGACATCAAGGGCCAGGAAAGCGCCAAGCGCGCGCTCGAAATCGCCGCCGCGGGGGGGCATAATCTTTTGTTGAACGGACCGCCGGGAGCGGGAAAATCGATGCTCGCCCAGCGGCTGCCGTCGATCTTGCCGCGGCTCAGCCCGCGCGAGCTCCTCGAGGTTTCGCTGATCCACTCCATTGCGGGCGACCTCGCGGGCGGCGCGCTGACCGATAGGAGGCCGTTCCGCGCGCCGCATCATTCCGCCTCGATGGCGGCGCTCGTCGGCGGCGGCACGCGCGCCCGGCCTGGCGAAATCTCGCTCGCCCATCATGGGGTCTTGTTTCTCGACGAACTGCCGGAATTCCAGCCGCAGGTTTTGGACAGCCTGCGGCAGCCGCTTGAGACCGGCGAGGTCGCGATCGCAAGGGCGAACCACCGCATCGTCTATCCGGCGAGGTTTCAGCTCGTCGCGGCGATGAATCCGTGCCGTTGCGGCCATGCGAGCGAGCCCGGCTTTAGCTGCAACCGGCAACCCGCCGCGCGCTGCATCGCACAATATCAGGCGCGCCTGTCGGGGCCCTTGCTCGACCGCATCGATCTTAACGTCGAGGTGCCGGCGGTCGCCGCCGCCGATCTGATGCTGCCGCCTCCCGCCGAGGGTTCGAGGGAGACCGCGGAACGCGTCGCCGCCGCGCGAGATATCCAGGTCGCGCGTTATGCCGGGCTCGGCCTTCCGGGGATCCTCTCCAACGCCGCCGCGCCCGCTAATGTCATCGAGACAGTGGCGCAACTCGATGCTTCGAGCCTCGTTTTGGTCAGGGAGGCCTCGGACCGCCTCCATCTTTCCGCGCGGGGGTTTCACCGGATCTTGAAGCTCGCCCGGACGATCGCCGATCTCGACGGCGCCGGCAAGGTCGGGCGCCCGCATCTCGCCGAGGCGCTCACCTACCGCATCGATACCACAAGGCAGCTCGCCGCCGCCTGAACGGCCCCCTATTTGTGCTGCGACTGGGCGCGGGAAGCGGGTGATTTCTGAAGTAGCGCGCGGCTTGAAATTTAGGCCATTCTATGCGGTTGCTAAGGGACACATCGCGCTCTCATACTAATGGTCCTCGGAGGGGCCACGATTATGAAAAACGAAGAGGAAATAAAGCGGGTTTACATTGCTGGGCCAGAGGTATGCCTCCCCGATGCGGAGGAGATTGGGAGGCGAAAAAAGGCGCTTTGTGCTGATTATGGGTTTATAGGATTATTTCCGGACGACATCAAAGTTGATTGCGGACGTTTGGGCGAAATGGCATATAATATATATCGCGGGCATGTGGAGATGATCCATAGCGCACATATTGGTATTTGTAATCTCACACCTTTTCGAGGCGAGAGTGCGGATACTGACACAGCTTTTGCACTTGGAATGCTGGTTGGGTTGCAAAAGCAAGTATTTGGCTATTCACACATGGTCGAAGATTTTAAGGGATCACCGCCAAAAGATGAAAGTAGGGTTTATTCGAGTACCGAAGACCTTGAACCCTTTCGATTGATTGATTCATGTTTATGGTTTCAAGGGCATCTCATTTTGCAGAGGAAAGTGGCTTGGGACCAACTATTTCAGAGTCTATCAGGTTTCGAGGCTTGCCTGCGTGAAGCGCGTGCTGAGGAAGATAAACAGGCAGGAGTCGTGTAAAACACGTGCCAGCGCTCGAAATGTCCTCTAAGGGTGGGCGCGCTGGGGAAGCCGGACTGCCTATCGCGACTGCAGGAGGCGTGCGACGGCCTTCGACGTAAAATCCACCATGGGCACGATCCGCGCGTAATTGAGC
>JBOHJU010000098.1:0-9051 GCA_050728755.1 Methylocella sp. | reverse complement strand
TCCATGCCCCGGCGCTCGGGGAAACCTATGTCGCGGTCAGGGGCGCCGGCGCCTGGCTCAATGACACGGCAATCGAGGTTTCGAAACTTGTTGCGCTTGGTGCCAGGGCAAGGGTGGCGGCACCCGTATTGCTCGCCGAGCGGCTGCGGAAAGCCGGGCTTCAATTCGCGTTGCAGCCGAAGATTCCCTCGCTTGCGTTACGTATCGTCAACGTCGCGTCAGGTGCGCTCGACGCGGGCTTCGCCTCAGAAAACGCGCATGATTGGGACATCGCGGCGGCCGATCTCATCCTGCACGAAGCGGGCGGGCGCTTAGCAAGTCTCGACGGATGCGCGATCGTCTATAACCGCGGCGACACCCGCCATGGCCTGCTCACCGCCGCTCCGGCACAAATTCATGCCGAAGTCAACGCCGCGGCACGGGTGGCGGACGACAGGGCTGTAGCCCGGAAAAATAGCTAAGGCGAAGCATCCTGCGGCCGCCTCGAAGGTTTGTGCCATCGTGGCCGGGCTGAGGCGATCATCACAAGCGCGGCGCGGAGGCAGCCCGTCCCGCACCCATGGCCGCCGTCCAACTCGATGGCACCGGCCCTCAATGCGCCGAGAGGATCATCCATGGCACGCCGAAGCGGTCGGCGACCATGCCGAAGCGCGAGGAAAAGAATGTCTTGGTCAATGGCATCTGCACCTGCCCGCCGTCGGCCAGGGACTCGAACAGCCGCTCGGCCTCGGAATCGTCAGGCGCCGTGAGCGACAGGGAAATGCCCTGGAAGTTCGGCTGCCCCGTGCACCGCCCGTCGGACGCCATCAAAGTTGTATCGCCGATGCGAAGGCTCATATGCATCACCTTGTCCATGTTGCCGGGAGCGCACATGCCGGGATCGGGGCTTTCCTTGAAGCGTTTCAGCATCGTAATCTCGGCGCCGAGCGCCTTGCGGTAGAATTCGGCCGCCTCTTCGCAGCGGCCTTCGAAGGATAAATAAGGCTGGACTTGCATGATATCTCCTTTTCAGTGAGGGGGTGAAACTTGCCAAAAACATAAGGCTACGGGTTCAGCGCTTTGCCGCGTTCGGCCGCTGCCCGGATTGAGCGCGTAAGCGCTCTTCCTGTTCCCGGAGCTCAGGCGTCAGCGCTGCGCCAAAATCCTCCGCTTCGAACACCTGGCGGATTTCGATCTCGCATTCTCCGTCATGCGGATTTGGGCAGCGTTTGACCCATTCGATCGCTTCTTCTTTGGAGTTTACCCGCCACAGCCAGAAGCCTGCAACGAGTTCGTTCGTCCCGGCAAAAGGTCCGTCGATCACGCTACGATTGTCTCTAGAGAATCTTACGCGCGCGCCCTTGGAAGTGGGATGCAGGCCCTCGCCTGCGAGCAGCACGCCGGCTTTTACCAACTCCTCGTTATACTTGCCCATGGCAGCGAGGAGCCGCTCACTCGGCATGACGCCGGCTTCCGAGTCCTTGGTGGCCTTGACCAGAATCATGAATTTCATCGTCGTCTCTCCTTTTCCTTTGCGTTAAACGGCTTCAGATTTCGCTAGCTCTTCGGCGAGGCGTTCCAGACTTGCACCCATGTGCTTGCGATCTGTTCACACCTTGAAGGCGAGCTCACGCGGCGCGGCGAACATGCGCGTCATTATGAATGATCGCGAATCCTGCCCGGCACCGGGGCTATTTCTTGCGCCCATGTTTTTTCTCCTCGGCTTGCGGTTTCTTGAGATAATCGTCTAGCCGGTTGAGGCGGGCGTCCCAGAGGCGGCGATACGCTTCAAGCCAGTCGTCGACGTCCTTGAGGCCGGCCGGCTCGATCCGGCATGGCCGCCATTGTGCCTGGCGGCTCCGCGTGATGAGACCGGCGCGCTCCAGCACCTTGAGGAGTTTCGAGACGGCTGGCAGGCTCATAGCGAAGGGCAGCGCCAGCTCGGTCACCGATGTTTCGCCCAAGGCGAGCCGCGCCAGGATCGCGCGCCGCGTCGGATCGGCGAGAGCCGCGAGGGTGGTGCTGAGGCGATCAGCCGGCATATCCATATACAAACCTATAGTTAAATAACTGTACAGTTTAATATATTGCGAAGCTCGATTGGCAAGCGACACGCGCGGCTAGCCGGCGGCGGGCGAGGTTCGGCGAGACCTTGGCCGCCCGAGCCCGCTCGATCCTTCAACGTGTCGAAATTCGTTTCGGCGCCCGCCGCGGTAGCGATCCGTCGAGTCGGAACGCGCGCGATATCCGCGCCAGCTTGCGCCCCGACCACGCGGAACCGGAGCAAAAATAGCAACCTTCCAAAAGCCGTTCACAAATTGAAAGAGACCGCGGCCGATTAGGGAATTCGCCGCGGGAGCCGACTTCTCATCGGCTTGGTAGAATGCCGCAATCCGCGTTGGATTCAGATGAATAGAAGAATACAATTGCATTATATCATAGTTTTTGTTCCTATACGCAACAAACATTTCAATATTACATAGGGTTTCCGCGCAGCGATATCGCCATTTTTACATCACATATTCCATGCAAGGTCATCCCAGCTCTGACTTCAGAGCCTAACTATGCCGTACCATGGAGTATGATTATTGAAGAATATTATCATAGGGACTCTTGCGTTTCTCGCCTCTTGCGCTGCCGGGCAGGCTCAAAGCTGGACAGGCAAGGCTTCTTTCTACCGCGGACGCGGCCGCATGACCTGTGCGCATCGTTCGCTGCCTTTCGGAACCCATGTCCGGGTGACCAATCTCTCCAACAATCGCTCGGCGGTGCTAGTGGTCGACGACCGCGGCCCGTATATCACAGGCAGAATCATCGACATCTCGACTGGCGCCGCCGGCGTGCTCGGTTTTCGCCGGGCCGGCCTGGCGCGGGTAACGGTCGAGACCGTCGCGCGCTAGCATCCGCTCCAGCGCTCTGCGCCGGGAACGTCCAACAAAACGACCGCTTTCTTTGCGCCGAACCAAGCTTTGGCGCGCCGGGAAACCTTCGCTGTGGCTCTGTTGCACCAGCCGTCACAGCACGAGCGGACCAAGATCGCCGACGGCGGCCTTCCCCACCAACAGCCCTCGTGCCCGAGCCGCGATTTTGCAATCGGTTCCGCTGCCGCTGATCTCGAACAGGTGGTATCCGGCGCGATAATGCAGCGTCCCGCGAATGACGGATGCCGATGGCACGCCGACAACCGGCACGAGACCCTTTGGCGCTTCCATCCGCGCCAAGCAAAGCCTGTGGTTATGGCCATGTACGATAAGCTCGGCGCCCGCCCGGCGGATCAAAGCCGCGAAACGGCCTGCGTCGACTAGGCCGCGCCCGAACTGCGAGGCGACGGTTTGCGGTGGATGGTGCAGCATCACGACGCGGGTGAGCCCGCGCCTGCCGGTTTCGACAAGAAGCCTCTCGGCGGCTTGTAACTGGCGGCGGCCCAAATATCCCGCCGCAATGAACAACGGCGTCGGAACCGCCGACGACAAGCCGATCAAGGCAACCGCGCCGCGAATCCGCAGATACGGGAAACCCTCGCCCGCGCTCGCCTCTCCCGCGGTCCAGGGCGCAAAGGCGCGCGCGAGATAAGGCAACGAGCCGCGCACATAGGCGTCGTGATTGCCGGGCACGAAGCTCACATCCTCGGGCGCACCCAGGGTTTCGAGCCAGCGCCGGGCTAGCTGGAACTCCGCCGGCAGACCGATATTCGAGATGTCCCCGGTCAACGCGACGTGGCTTGGATGATGCGCCTTCATGTCCGTGACGATTTGTTCGAGCACGGCCATGTCATGGATGCGCGAGCGGGAGCGCGTCCAGTTCAAATAGCCGGTGACACGTTTGCCGATCAGCTCGCGCCGGCGGGGACGCGGCAAGGGTCCGACATGCGGGTCGGACAAATGGGCAAGAAGAAATTTCACGCGGGCCAATCCGTCCGCTCCGCGTCCGCGTGGCGGGTCAAGCGGCGCCAATGAGAATAAATGAGGATTGCTGTCGCCCCACAATGGCGTGCGCCAATACGGTTTGCAACACGGCCGGCAAAAATGGGACCGCCATGTGCTTTGCGCGAGCCTATCCTGTCATCGGTCATAACGCCGCGGATGCCACCGCGCAGGCCGGAACGGCGTCTGCGAGGTCCACGGGACCAGCTTCGGGCGGCCGCCGGTAAACGCGAATTGACTGGCGCCAAACATCCGTTCGACTAAGTTCGGCGACTATGGGAAATCGTTGCAAACTCGACGGTCCGCTCACGGCTTTCTCCGATCGCTCGACCCTCGTTGCGTGTGCGCGTGCGGCGATGGTTGTGGTGGCCTGCTGCAATCTTGGAGCCGGGCCGTTTCCGTCCACCACGATCAATTATGTGGGCGAGCTTTTCACGAGCCAAGGTTGTTCTTCATGCCCGCCTGCCGACCTGTGGCTCGCGTCGATCGCGCGTAAACCCCAAGTTGTCGCGGTTTCCTTCCACGTCGATTACTGGGACTATATCGGCTGGCCGGATACGCTCGCGTCGCCGGCCTTCACGGCACGCCAGAAGGCCTATGCGGCGGCGCAAGGCGAGGGAAATGTCTATACCCCCGAAGTCATTGTCAATGGATTGGCGGGCGTGGCCGGCGGCGACAGCGATGAAATCGAGCAGGCGATCAAGGCAACCAAGGGGCTCGATGGCGCACTGAGCGTGCCGATGCGCCTGGCCGGGACGAGCGGCCATTTTTCGGTCGAGGTCGCCGAGGGCGGCGGCGGCCCTGCGGGCGTTTTTGCGCTGCGGGTTGCGCGCGCGAGCACAGTTCAAATCCTGCGTGGCGAGAATGCCGGGCGCAGCATAACCTATACGAATGTCGTCCGCGCGATCAATAAGCTCGGCGATTGGACGGGCCGGACCGTGACCTTTGATCTGCCGGGAGCCGCCGGCGACGGCGAAGGCTTTGTCGTGCTGGTGCAGAAGGGTACGCCGGAGCGGCCGGGCGCCATTCTTGCCGCCGCGAAAACCGAAGGACTTTGAGACAAATGGAGGCGAAAGAGGGCTGTTATCGCAGCGCGGATCTTCCCTGACGGTCGCCAAATTTCCCGCAATCGGCCGCACCCAAGCCTTTCGTCTACCGCGCTCACGGCATATAGAGGAGCTAAAGACGCATATTTTCCGCGCCAGGCGGCCACAGGCGGCCAGGAGTGTCAACGCGCCATGTCTCGCCAAATTTTTCGCGGTTTCGCCGCCGCGCTGACCTTCGCCTTCGCGGCCGCGTTGGCCTGCGCCGGCCCCGCCGCGTCCAAGACCAAGCCCAAGGGGGCAAAGCCAGCGGCGAAAGCCGAACAATCTGGCGCCGCGGGCGGCGACACGGCAAAGTTTGGGAAGCCTGCGAAACTGGCGAGTTACGGCGACTGGGGAGTGTTTGTCGCGCAGGGTGAAAAGTCCAAGACCTGCTACGCGCTGGCGACGCCGAAGGAGAGGGCTCCCGCCGGGTTGAAACGCGATCCCGCTTATGTCTTTATCTCCAATCGGCCAAGCGAGAATGTCCGCGAGGAGGTCTCGATCATCATGGGGTTTCCGATAAAAGAAGGCGGTGGCCGCGCGGAAATCGCTGGCTCCGCCTTCGCTCTCATTTCCGCGGGCGCGAATGCCTGGATTAAGAACCAGGCCGAGGAAGCGCATTTCGTCGATGCCTTGAAAAAAGGCTCGAAACTCATCGTCAAAGCGTCCTCGCTGAAAGGTCACGTGACGACCGACAGTTATTCCCTCAATGGCCTGTCGCAAGCTCTCGAAAGAGTCGAGAAGGAATGCCCTTGAGCTGGTCCGCGCAACGGCTGGCGCAGGTATGGAGGCCGAAGACAATATGAAGACAATATAATGGAGCCGGAGCCAGACATGCAGACGCTAAAGGAAAGATTCAAAAGAGTTCGTTCTGTCGATAAAAGGGGTCGAGTCGGTCGATCGCCTGATGGCACAGTGCAACCTGCCCGGAAGGAAGAGCGCCGACTATCTGGCGCTCAATCGCCGCGTCATCATCGAGCAAAAATCTCTCGACATCGATCCGGATCACAAGGTGCCGGAGTTCTTCGAAAAACATACCAGCATCGGCAATCCCGTTGACGGCGATCTGACCTCGCTTTCCCATCTACTTCGGCGATTCCCCGAGGGAACGAAACTAGGCATCGACCTCTATCGAAGCCTGACAAAAGGGCTCGACGATATTTTATCCCACGCTGACAAGCAGACCCGGGACACACGCAAAACGTTCCTCATTCCGGAAGCGATCGGCGTCGTCGTCATCCTGAACGACAGCGCGCCAACGCTTGAACCTGACATTGTGACGATCAAGGCAGCCGAGATGCTTCGGAAGAAGCTGACGCCGACCAACGAACTCAGATATCCTGAAAACCACGTAGTCATATTGATTTCCGAGGCGCACAGAATCCCGTCTGACAAGGCCGTGGAGTTGATTCCGACCTCGACCGCATTTTCCGATTCAGGCGGTCAGATGCCGCTTGCCACGTCCTTCGCGGAATCTCTTCTTCGGAGATGGGCCGAATTTAACAATGCGTCGTTCACGGGCAATCCTGAATCGTGGGAAGGTTTCAAGACGCACGAGCCGGCCAAGATTTTTAGGGTTGGGGGGCCGAAGGCCGCGTGACCCGCCGCCCCTTCAGGCGTCGAACAGGTCGCTCCGGGGTCGTTCTTCCGCGCGCAACCCTCAACAAATTTGTACAGTAGAAATAGTGCTGATCCTAAAAGGCTTTTGGGCTGCATAAACCCGGTGCATAATTGACCTCGGCTGCCTCCGGGAGGAAAGCCATGTCTGGAAAAACCTATCCGGTCGCTCCTGACTGGAAGCAACGCGCCTATATCGACAACGCGAAATACCTGGAACTCTACGCTTGGTCGATCGCCGATCCCGATGCCTTTTGGGCCGAGCAAGCACGCCGCATCGACTGGATCAAACCCTTCACACGAGTGAAAAACACGTCCTTCGGGCCGGACTCCGTCTCGATCAAATGGTTTGAAGACGGAACCACCAATGTAGCGCAAAATTGTATCGACCGGCATCTGCCCCGGCTCAGAAACCACACCGCGATCATTTGGGAAGGCGACGACCCGAAGGACTCGAAACATATCACCTACCAGGAACTGCACGACGAGGTTTGCCGTCTCGCCAATGTCCTTAAGGCGCTTGGCGTCAAGAAGGGCGACACGGTCACGATCTATCTGCCGATGATCCCCGAGGCGGCGTTTGCCATGCTGGCCTGCGCGCGGATCGGTGCGATCCATTCGGTCGTTTTCGGCGGTTTTTCCGCCGAGTCGCTCGCTGGACGAATCGAGGATTGCTGCTCGAAACTTCTTATCACCGCCGATGAAGGGTGGCGTGGCGGCCGCAAGGCGGAGCTTAAGGCGCATGCCGATGCGGCCGCCGCGAAAACCAGCGGAATCGTCAAGACCATGCTCGTCGTGAAGCACACTGGCGGCGCCGTCCAATGGATCGATGGCCGCGACGTCTGGTGGCACGAGGCCGCGGCCAAAGCCGCGAGCGAGTGCCCCTGCATGGAGATGAACGCGGAAGACCCTCTGTTCATCCTTTATACGTCGGGCTCGACCGGCGCGCCGAAGGGCGCGGTACATACGACCGCAGGCTACCTCGTCTTTGCCGCGATGACGCATCAGTATGTTTTCGATTATCGCGAAGGCGATATTTTCTGGTGCACCGCCGACGTCGGCTGGGTGACGGGGCACAGCTATATCGTCTACGGCCCCCTCGCCAACGGCGCGACGACCTTGATGTTCGAAGGCATACCAACCTACCCCAGCGTGTCGCGGTTCTGGGAGGTCATCGACAAGCATCGGGTCAATATTTTTTATACCGCGCCGACCGCGATCCGCGCCCTGATGCGCGCCGGCGACGTGCCAGTCAAGGCAACGAGCCGCGCCTCGTTGCGGCTTCTCGGCACGGTCGGCGAGCCGATCAATCCGGAAGCCTGGGAATGGTACTACCATGTCGTGGGCGGCGCGCGCTGTCCGATCGTCGACACCTGGTGGCAGACCGAGACCGGCGGCATTCTGATCACGCCGCTGCCAGGAGCGATGGATCTAAAGCCCGGCTCGGCGGCGCGGCCGTTTTTCGGAATCCGGCCGGAGGTGGTCGATGCCGCCGGAACCGTCCTCGAAGGCGCCTGCTCGGGCAACCTTGTCTTGGCCGATTCGTGGCCAGGCCAAATGCGCACCCTTTATGGCGACCACGCGCGCTTCGTGCGGACTTATTTTTCGGCCTATCCCGGCAAATATTTCACCGGCGACGGCTGCCGCCGCGACGCGGAAGGCGATTATTGGATCACCGGCCGGGTCGACGATGTCATCAACGTCTCCGGTCACCGGCTCGGCACGGCGGAGGTGGAGAGTTCCCTCGCCGCGCATGAAAAGGTCGCGGAAGCCGCGGTCGTTGGCTTTCCCCACGGCATCAAGGGCCAGGGCATCTATGCCTATGTCACCTTGATGGCTGGGGTCGAGCATAGCGAGGAACTCCGCGCCGAACTCGTCGCCTGGGTGCGCAAGGATATTGGCGCGATCGCCAGCCCCGACATCGTTCATTTCGCACCCGGATTGCCAAAAACCCGTTCCGGCAAGATCATGCGCCGCATCCTGCGCAAGATTGCCAAAAAGGAATTTCACGCGCTCGGCGATATTTCCACTCTGGCCGATCCGGCTGTAGTTGACGATTTGATCCGCAACCGGCTCGATTGAACCACGTTTAGACCGCCGTGGAAAATGCCGCCGCGCGAATGGTTCGAGGCCAAGTCCCAATTCGCCGTCATGTTGATGAAAAGTTCGCCGCTACGTGATGGTTAACCGGCCCCGCACAAGATTCCTGACAGTCCCTCGTATCACGGCTTTGGAGATTCCTTACGATATTGGTTGAGCCACACTTGCATTCTAGGCAGCGGCTCGTTTTTTCGCCGCTTGACAAGTGCCTCTCCGGTCGCGACAGCCAAGTCCGGCATGCCATCGCCATTCACGTCGGCTAGGGCAACTCCCCAGACAAAGGGCAACCCCTTCAAAGGCAGGTTTGTTCCTTGCACTTCGGTCCATTCCGCCTTTCCATTTCCTCG
>JBOHJU010000097.1:0-9066 GCA_050728755.1 Methylocella sp. | reverse complement strand
CCTTCGATCAGCGCAAAGGGATCGCCCTCCATGATCATCCGGTCAGCAAACGTGCCGCTATCGCCTTCGTCGGCATTGCAGGCGACATATTTGCGGTCAGCCGCCGTGTCGGCGACGGTCTTCCATTTGATCCCGGTCGGGAAACCGGCGCCGCCGCGGCCGCGAAGCCCGGATTTCGTCACTTCGGCAACGATCGCCTGGGGGCCGATCGCGATGGCCCGCGCGAGCCCCTTCCAGCCGTCCTGCGCGGCATAATCGGCAAGCGAAAGCGGATCGACGATACCGCAACGGGCGAAGGTGAGGCGTGTCTGGCCCGAAAGAAACGGATGCTCCTCCGGCTTGCCGATCCGCAGCGCATGCGCGCCGCCGGTGACAAGTCCAGCGTCGAAGAGGGAAGCAATGTCGGACGCCGCTACCGGGCCGTAGCCAATGCGCCCTTGCGCCGTCTCGACCTCGATCAAGGGCTCTAGAAAGAACATCCCGCGCGAGCCGGTGCGGACGATCTCGACGGCAAGACCCCGCGCGCGCGCTTCGGCCGCGATTCTTGCGGCGACCTTGCCGGCGCCAACCGCAAGCGCGGCAGCATCCTTGGGAACGAATATACGCGTCATGCGGCGCGCGCCTCTTCGACAGCCTCGGTGATTTTGTCCAGATTCAAGCGTCCGAGCGGCTCGCCATCGAGAAGAGCCGAGGGCGACGTGGCGCAAAGGCCAAGGCAATACACCGGCTCGACCGTCAGCTCACCATCGCGGGTCGTGCCGTGCCAGCCGACACCGAGTTTGGCCATTACGGCCGCCGCCAAATCCTCGCTGCCCATGCTCTGGCAGGCTTCAGCACGGCAAAGCTGCAAAAGATGCGGCGCGCAAGGTTCGCGGCGGAAATCGTGATAAAAAGTCACGACACCATGCACTTCCGCGCGGGTCAGATTAAGCGCCTCGGCGATGAGGCGCACGGCGGCGTCGCTGACACAACCGAACTCTTCCTGCAAGGCTCGCAGGATCGGAAGCATGGGGCCTTCAAGCGCGGCATGTTTGGCGATAATTTCCCTCGCGCGCTCTGCGTTCCAGGCGGAAACTTCAGGCATGCGTTATCCCACTCATTTTGTGCACTTTTCGAATATGAGCCTTGGCCACCCAAAAATCAATCAAATAGTCGCGTAAACTTATCGAGAGATGCGATCAATCGAAAGACCTGAAATCACATTTTTATCAATGGTATCGCTCAAAAGTTGCCAGTTTTGCGGCATGCCGGGCGTGCCCGCTTCGGTGACAGCGCACGGGGGAGTGCGCCCGGCATCCGCCCAAGTCACCGCCGCTCGCCTGGCGAGCGGGCCTAAAGCGCGGGAACGCCATTTTAGCCGCGCCGCTGAAAGCCGGTTGCCGGCCGGCCGGCATCAAGAATTCGAGCTTGTCGATCCCGGCGGAACAATGGAGAGTTCGATGCCGCTAGCGCGGACGGCGGCCTTCCGGCGCGCGTACGCCGTGATCAAGGCCGCGTGGCTCCAGGCGAGCGATTTGGCCGAGGTCTGGGCGCCGGTTGCTTGGTCGAATTGTTCCGAAAGCTCCCCAGAGGCGGGAGTGTAGGCCGCAACGGTTGTCATGAACTGATCGCCGCGCCGGAGCAACGCCGCAAAACGGCGTTTTCGCTGCTCTGGCGCTGCCGGCCGAAACGCCAGCGCACCATCCGCCGCGCCCAGCCGAAGCAAGAATTCCTTATTCTCCGCCGTTTCCGGAATTTTCGCACCCGCCGCTGCTTCGGCGAGAGCATAGTAAAATTCCGCCGCGCCGAGCGTTGATAAATAATAGGCGCCGCCGCTGAAGTAACGGTCGCCCGCATAGCGCCCCATGGCGGGGCCCCGGGATTCCGGACGTTGCCTGTTAATCGCGTAGCTTGCGTCAAAGAGTTCCTCGAGCCGCGCGAGGGTCGCCATGACCTTCGGATCAAGAACGCTATGCGCTCCTTCTCGGCGCCCGGCGTGGATCACTGCGAGGATCGCCGCGAAATCGAGCTCCTTTCCGCTTTCCCCGTTCGCGACACCGCGGCGGCTGACGTAAAAGCCCTTTTCTGGGCACCAGTATTCGTTCAGCGATTTTACAATCTCTTTCGCCGCGTCCCGGCAGGTTTGCGCGCGGGGGGCCTCGCCTGCGCCGGTTTCCTCCATCCAAGTAGCGCCATCTGCAAGCGTGGCACAATGCAAAAGCCGGGTCGAATAATGGTATCCCAGCTCTTCTTCCCAACTGTCGAAACAGGGCTCGCGCCAGTGGCGGAGGATAAAGCCAAGGTCGGCCAGGATAAGCGCGTGCATGGACGCCCGGGTCACGTCTTCGAGGGCGTCGAGACGCCAGAGGCGCATCAGGGCGAGAGCCCGCAAGGCCGGGCCATCATGTTGCGGACGCGACCATTTGGAGATGTCGAGGCTCGCGTCCGGATTAAACCGCGGCTCGCCAAGAACACGATCCCCGGTGATCTTTCGCAGGTCGCTATCATCCCGCACGAATTGCAAAAAGAACGGCTCAACATTTTTTTTTCTAAAATCTCCGGCAAGCCGCAAAAAGCCGGCCCCGTCAAGACGATTGAGAGAGAGGCTGAACGCGACAAACTCCTTGAAACGGGAAAGCCCCTCCACGGCGAAGGCTCCCTCCGCGATCACCTGCCGCAAGGCATCGACGACGAGTGCCGAATCGCGCAGCCAGTGGAAGAAATAGTCGGGGTCCGGGTCCCAAGAGCCAATCGCAGTGGAAGCCAATACGGATCCCCGCACCGGCCGGATCGTCTGGCCAAACCCTGGCCGCTCCTTGACGAGATGCGTCGCCGAAATGGCGCTAAGCATCGCCGCTGCCGAAATATCGTTTTGGCGCGCCATCCAATCGAGCAAAAGACTCTGTTCCTCGCCCGCAACGTCCCCGGTTCTCGCCTCGGCCGTTGCCATCGGCTCGCCTCCTAACTCTCGTGCGGGCTGGAAAAGCCAAGTCGCTTCAGGCCGGTCCTGACATCGGGGTCGGCCATGAACAGTTTCCACAAAAGCCCGCTCCGGTAATTCTCGATCATGATCACGATCGGGCCCTGATCGATGGCAAGATATGTGCTTGCATACCAGTCATGAGTCTCGCTGAAGGCATCGGTGAAGCCAAAGCGGCCCCAAATCCTGCCGCCGAGCACATCGTAAAAATGGCGAAGGGCGCGCATCGCCTGCTCCGGCGCATAGGGAAAGCTCGACAGCGCCGCCGTGGGGGTGATGACGCCATTGTCGTTGTCGGGCGCATGCGCGCGGTAGCCGTCCGGATCGTCGCTCGCCGTCAAGCCCCAGCAGGAAGGTCCAAAGCCTTTATGGTTGTTGGGATTGCGCACGCAGTGTTCGTAGTTGATAAGGGTATGCTGGGCGTTTTGTTCGAAGTAGCTTGCATAGGTGTCCTTTAGTCCGCGCGGATCGAGCCCGCAGAAAGAATAATGAGAAAAGAACAAAGGCCCTCCGAAGTCCTCGCCAAGCGGCAGATCGATATCGTAATAGCGGCGGCGGTTGATGAATTTGCGGCTTTGCGCGAAACCGTCATGGTAGACGGCGGGCTCGACCGGGTAGCGCGGCGAGGCGGCGGCGAGCACGTAAGTGATGAGGCACTCGTTCCAGCCGCGGATGTCATGGTCGAGGCTGAAGCCATTGTTGGGACTCCAATGCCAGGTCAAGACACGGCGGCCGTTACGCGCGTGCCAGTTCCATTCGGCATCGAGCCACAACCAGGTAATCCGGTCGCGAAGGCCTTTCTCGGCAGGGGCGTCTGAATTGAAATATTGGCGGGCGCATAAGAGCCCCTGAAACAGAAACGACGACTCGACGATGTCGGAACCATCGTCCTTGCGGCCAAACCGTATCGCCGCCCCGGTGCGGCCATTCATGTAATGCGGGAACAGACCATGGAAGCATGGCGCCCGCTCCAGAAAACCGAGCATGAGGGCGAGCCGGTTCACTGCTTCGTGCCGTGTGATCCAGCCGCGCTCGGCCGCGACAATGATCGCCATGACGGCAAAGCCGGAGCCGCCAGTGCAGACGAGATCGTCGCCGGGGTCCGCGGCCAGCCCGGTGCGGTCGCGCACGAGACCACAGAGCGGATGCGCGCCCTCCCAAAAAAAACGGAAGGTCTGGCGCTGGACGAGATCGACGAGCGCCGCGTCCGGCATGCCCGCTCGGGGTATTTTGTTTATTGGATGTTTGCCCGAGGCTGGCATTGGGCGCAATCCCTGATTCCGGCGGTCAAACGGCGGGGGCCTTTTGCTTCGCGGGCTGCACCGGAACCGGGGTCCCCGCAAAAGGCGCCAAGCGCTCGCCTTCCGGGTCTTCGATCAGGTGAAGGACACGCGTGAAAAAGCCTCGCTGGGTGTCCGCCCGGCCGATATTGACGATCGCCGCGCCGGCCAGTTCCTGGGCAAAAATCTCAAGGACCAAGCCGCGCGCGTCCTCCTCGAGGTGATCGATGGCTTCGTCGAGCAATATCCAACGCGGCTTATGCAGCAGGAGCCGGGCGAAGGCAAGCTTGTCCTGTTCCTCGCGGGCCAATTCCTGTTCCATGCGAGCGTCGCGATCGAGCTTCGGCGACAGATGGGCGAGCTTCAGCCGCTCTAGCGCGGCCATGTATTCCTCGCTCGAAAATTGGGAGGGCTCAGCTGGATAGGCAAGCGCGCCGCGCAGCGTGTCAGGCGGTATATAGTCCTTTTGCGAGACGAACATCATAGTTTGCGCTGGCGGCAGCAGGATGCGGCCGCTTCCCCACGGCCAAAGGCCCGCGATCGCGCTAAAGAAACTGGTCTTGCCGTCGCGCCGCCTGCCGATGATCAGGACCCGCTCCGCCGGATCGATCACCACATGCTTCTCGCTGAGCCTCGTGCAGCCGCCGGGAGAGGCAATTCCAACGTGCTCGAACACAAGCCGGTCATCCGCCGTCGGAACAAGCTCGATGCGGCCTGTCTCGCCGCCGAGCCTGTCCATCTCGACAAGGGCCAGGCGGAAGCTCGCGACCCGCAAAAGCGTGGCCCGCCAATCGGCGATCAAACTGAAATTATCAACGAACCAGCGCAGCGCCTGCTGCACTTGATTGAAGGCCCCGACCGCCATCATCAGGTCGCCGAGCGACATATCGCCGGCGAAATACCCGGGCGCCGCCACGATGAACGGGGCCACGATCGCGAACCATCCGTAACCGGCGGTGACCCAGGTGAGGCGGGTGATCGCGCTGACCAGCCGCCGCATCATCGAAAGGACCTGGTCGAACTCGCGGTTCAGATAGTCTTTTTCGTCCGTTTCACCGCCATAAAGAGCAATCGCCTCGGTGCGCTCGTTGACCCGCACCAGACCGGAACGCAGATCTGCCTCGCGCGCGTAGCGCTCGGCGTTGAGCTCGATCAGCGGACGCCCGACCCGCCAGCTTCCAAAAGACGCGATTCCGGCATAGATCAGCGCGAACCAGACCATGTAGCCGGGCAGAGCGAAGCTCAATCCGGCGATGGAAAAGGTTACGCTTTCCGAAGCAGTCCAAAGGACGGTAATAAAGCATGCGAGAAGAAGCGTCGCCTGGAGCAACCCAATGCCGAGGTCGGTCGAGAGATCGACAAGATGGCGGGCATCCTCGTGGATGCGCTGGTCCGGGTTTACGCCGATTTCGCCGGCGCGGGAGAGCCGAAACGCGCGCCTGGGCACGAGCCATTGATCGAACAGATCGCGCGTCAATCCTTCCCGCAATTTCAGCTTGCTCATCTCGCGAAGCCAGGCCTGGGCGACATTCAAGCCCAACAACGCGCCGGCAATCATTCCAAAGACCACAAGCTGGTACAAGAATTCCCAAAAATCCTTGAGCGAGAGCGCATCGTAGAACGGCTTGTTCCAAGCATTGAGCTTGATCTGGAGGAAGGCCGTCAGCGCGACAACGGCGCAGACCGCGATTCCCAGCGAGAAGAGTTTGTCGCGGCCGGGCGAATACCAAAAGGTCCTTACCATCATCCACAATTGCGGCGCGAGCCTCTGGCCTGACGCCGCCGCGTCCCCCCGGGGCGGGGACGGTTTTTTCGTCTGCTCGTCCATGTGCGCCTGGTTCCATTTCTATTCGAGTCACCATAGCATGACGCTTTAGAAATATGAACCGGACGGCGGAGACCTAATTCGCGCTCGGAGCCCTGGTAAATCTTGACGTTTGGCCGCACAATCTGGCCTAGGGAGCGGGCTTGCGCGGGAAAACGGGGGCGGCATTGCCAAAAAAGGAAAGGTTGCGCACGTCTGGCAATCAAATCCTCGCCAACTGCGAAATGCCGGCTGCCAATAAAGAAGGCCAATGAGGCGCCACAAAAACTCTGAAAAAATCCCCGAAATTGTTGTTCCTGCAAGGGTTCATGAATGCAACCGAGAAGTCCGCCAGGGGGTTTCGCTAAATCCTGGCCGGCATGAGGCGCTCGAACAATGGGATTTATCTTTAGGATCCTCTACGATGCCATTATGCGGTTTGCGCGGGACGACGGATGGGCCATTGCGAGCCACATTGCCTTGTCGGTTCTGATGTCGCTCTTCCCGTTCCTGATCTTCGTGACCGCACTCGCGGGCTTTTTTGGCTCGAAAAGCCTAGCCGATGAAGTGGCACACATATTATTGCAGACCTGGCCGCAGCAGGTAGCGGCACCCATAGCGAACGAAATCCACAATGTCCTGACGCAATCACGGAGCGATCTCCTCACGATAAGCGTCATTCTCTCTATCTATTTTTCGTCGAGCAGCGTCGAAGCAGTCCGGATCGGGCTCAACCGCGCCTACGGCGTCCGGGACCAGCGGCCGTGGTGGCTGTTGCGGCTTGAATCCATCGCCTATATTTTCGTTGGCGCGTTCGCGCTTTTGACCCTCGCGTTGCTTGTAGTTCTCGCGCCCTTGATCTGGGCGGCTATTCTGCACTTCGCGCCTGGTCTTGAGCCACTCGATCGCCTGATCACTCTCGCCCGCTTCGCGATCGCAAGCTTGGTACTGCTGCTGACGCTTGTCCTCGCGCACAAGTTTCTCCCCGCCGGGCGAAGATCGCTGCGCGACATTGTTCCCGGAATTTTGCTGACCTCCGCCATGTGGATCACCGCGGGCGTTGCATTCGGTTCCTTTCTCGATCAATTCGCGCGCAATTATGTCTCCACCTACGCGGGTCTCGCTTCGGTGATGATCGCGCTCGTCTTTCTCTACATGATCGCGTCCATTTTCATCTTCGGCGGCGAATTAAACGCGGCCACCTTGGGAGCAAAACGCAAGAGAGACGGAAATTTGAAGTTTCTACGAGCTATGCGCGGAAATTGATGACGGCACGGGGGAATGGCGGCTTAAAACCATGGTTCGGGGGGAATGCGAGCATGTGCTTTAGCCAAGTTCGTACTGGGCCGTTCCCCCGGCGCGACCGTGGCAGCGGCGCTCGCCAATGAATAGGATCGATACATTCCTCGCAGCGATGACGCTTGAGGAAAAGATTGGCCAGCTCAATATGGCGGCGGCGGGCCATGCCGTCACCGGGCCAGTCCTGGCCATCGGCGTGATCAAGGGCATTCGCGCGGGGCGGATCGGCAGCCTCCTCAACATTTGGGGCGCGCGGGAGGTCCATGCCGTCCAAAAAATCGCAGTGGAAAAGACAAGGCTCGGCATTCCGCTTCTGATCGGCTTGGATGTCTTGCACGGGCACAGAACTATCTTCCCGATCCCGCTCGCCGAGGCGGCTTCGTTTGATCCCCGTTTGTGGGAAGAAAGCGCCCGCGCGGCGGCGATCGAGGCTTGCGCCGACGGCATCAATGTGGCTTTCGCGCCGATGCTCGATATCGCGCGCGATCCGCGCTGGGGGCGGATCGCCGAGGGGCCGGGAGAAGACCCTTGGGTTGGGGCAGAATTCGCCAAAGCCAAGGTGCGCGGTTTTCAGGGGACTGGCTTGCCCGAGGGGTTGGCCAGCGCCAGCGTCGTCGCGGCCACGGCCAAGCATTTCTGCGCCTACGGCGCCGCCCTCGCCGGGTGCGACTATGCCTCAGCCGATGTCTCCGAGCGTCTATTGCACGAGGTCTATTTGCCACCCTTCGCGGCGGCGGTCGCCGCGTGCTGCGCCGCGATCATGCCGGCCTTCAACGATGTGGCCGGCATTCCGATGACCGTCCATGTTCCGTTGCTCCGCGATTGGCTGCGCCGGGACACCGGCTTCGAGGGCGTGATCGTCAGCGACTACAATGCGATCGCGGAACTTTTGCGCCACGGCGTCGCCGGCGACCTTGCCGAGGCGGCCGCGGCCGCGCTCGTTGCCGGCGTCGACATCGACATGATGAGCGATGCCTACAGCCAGGGTTTGCCGGCGGCAATCGCACGCCGTCTCGTTTCGATCGATATGATCGATGCCGCGGTGCGCCGCGTGCTCAAGCTCAAGGAGGACCTCGGCCTGTTCGACGATCCCTACCGGCGCGGTTCGGCGCGGCCCGCCGCTCCAGCCGCCACCAAGGCTAAGATTGAGCTCGCGCGGGACGCGGGACGGCGGTCGATCGTCGTCCTTACCAACAGCGATGTGTTGCCATTTTCGCCAAGCTTGCACCGTATCGCGCTTGCCGGTCCGCTAGCGGATGCCCGCGCGGAAATGCTGGGGCCATGGGCCGCGGCCGGGAGCGCGGCCGGTCCTGTCACGATCCGCGAAGGCCTCGCCGCGGCGCTGCCCGGCGCCGATATTGTCGTTGCGACGGGCGTGACCATCGCGGGTGACGACACGTCGGGCATCGCCGCCGCGCGGGAGATTTGCCGCAATGCCGATCTGATTTTTTTGTGCCTTGGCGAAGCCGCCAATATGAGCGGCGAAGCGGCGAGCCGGGCCAACCCCGGTCTGCCCGGCATGCAAAGCGTGCTTGCCGAAGCCATTTTCGATCTCGGCAAACCGGTCGTGGCACTGATTTCCTCGGGACGGCCGCTGACGATCGCGGCGATCGTCGAGAAGGCGCGGGCCGTCGTTGCCACCTGGTTTCTTGGCGCGGAGGCCGGAAATGCCATCGCCGACGTGCTGACCGGAAGATTCAATCCCACCGGGCGGCTGCCCGTCA
>JBOHJU010000096.1:0-9173 GCA_050728755.1 Methylocella sp. | reverse complement strand
AAATAAGACGAAATCCGCGCCATCTGGCGTTCGCTCAGCAGGAATAGACGAATCATCTCAAGCCTCCTTCAATGGAGACTTTGAATCACGCGAAAGTTAATAGGTCCTGACCCTAGAGGACCAATCCCCACCGCGACCGTGGCCACAACCGTGTTGGTGGCCGTTGCGATCACCGAGACGTTGCCGTCACTGCTATTCGCCACGTAGGCCTGTGTCCCATCCGGGGTGACGGCGACCCCAACGGGGTGCGTCCCCACCGTGACCGTGGCCACCACCGTGTTACTTGCCGTGGCGATCACCGAGACAGTGTTGGAGAAATCAATCGTCACATAGGCGTGTTTCCCATCCGGGGTAATGGCTACCCCAAGGGGGAAAACATCCACCGGGATCGTGGACACCACCGTGTTTGCGGGCGTGTCAATCACCGAAACAGAGCCAAATGCGGGAAAGATACCAGAATTCACGACGTAGGCCTGTGTCCCATCCGGGGTGACGGCGACCGCGACGGGCCTGCTCCCCGCCGAGACCGTGGCCACTACCATGTTACTGGCCGTGTCGATCACCGAGACAGTGTTGTCTTCCTCATTCACCACATAGGCGTGTTTTCCATCCGGGGTGACGACTACGCCTTCGGGTTGAGGCCCCACCGGGATCGTGGCCACCAAAATGTTGGTGGCCGTGTCGATGACCGAGACAGTGCCGGGGTTGTCGAAATTCGCGACATAGGCGAAGGGCGCCGCCGCCGGCGAGGCCAGCAAGCCTAGCCCCATCGCCAGCACGGCGCAGAGGGCCATAAAACCCCGCGCAGAAAAGGCGAAGCTTCGCTTGTTGTTATTGCCCTGCATGACGCCCTCCCTTTCGCCGGCCCGCCAAAAATCGGGCGATTTCAGTTGCTCGCCATTATTTCGAAACCAAATGCGCGACTGGGTCTTGCTGGCTTAAGGGCTTGCCACACTACCACGAGACCGTGATCGCTTCAAACGGCGTCGCTTATGGCCGCTATCACTTTGTTTACCCGCGTTTACCCGCGTGATTCATCCTGGCGGCGTGGCTCAGCGACTTGCGAAGATAGCCATTGCCACGCTTGGTGATCAGGGCGCGACAGGACTTGCCGCAAACCTGTGATTACGACTGAAACCCGAAGATGGTCAGCGTCCCGGCGCCGACGCCGCCGCTGCTGGCGACATAGACTTTTCCATTTGCGACCACCGGAGACCTGGAAGTTTGTCCCGCGGGCCTTTCGCTTGTTCGCGTGCTCGCGGCAGGTCTCGCGTTGCGCTCCGGATCGTAACGCTAAGACGAGCTAGCTTAGGCTTGGCTTTGGGCGCGCTCTGGTTGCGCCAGTCGCCGCTAGCCGTGTGCGCCAGGCAGAAATAAACCGGAGCGGCTTGCTTGTCGTCGCGGTCGCAACGATTAGTAGCCTTCAACCGATTTCCACGGCCAGGCAAAATGCTTTACCTTACATTCGAAGTCTTCGTTTTGGAGCCCCGCCATGCCACAACCGAATGGGAACGGCATTCCGCCCAAAAATTCGCCGCGGGCAGAACGCTACGAAGCAGGCCGGGCGCTGCGCAGAAGCCTGGCGCGCGAAACCCATGCCGAGTGTCCGCCAGCATCCGGCCGCGACCTGCTCGCCATTCTCGCCGAGACAGACGGCGCGCGGATTCCGGAACTTTTGCCGATCCGGTACGAACGCATGCTGCGGTCGCCCTTCACCTTCCTGCGCGGCGCCGCCGCAGTGATGGCCCATGATCTTTCGGCGCTTCCGCAAATCGGCGCGCATGTGCAGGCTTGCGGCGACTGCCATTTGCTGAATTTCGGAGCTTTCAACACGCCCGAAGAACGCATCCTCTTCGACATCAACGATTTCGATGAGACACTGCCTGGCGTCGATTTCATGGTGGACTTGAAACGGCTCGCGGCGAGCGTGGCGGTCGCGGCACTCGACGCGAACTTGCCCGACAAAAAGGCGCGCGCGCTTGCCCAAGCCACCGTGAAATCCTATCGCGAATTCATCTTCGAACTTGCCGCGAAGACGCCGCTCGAAGTCTGGTACACGCGAATGGACTTCGACCGCGAGGTTAAGCGGATCGACGACGTGAGACTGCGCGAAAAGATATTCTCCACCTTGATCAAGGCAAAAAAAGATTTGGCCGCCGACGATAATTTTCCCCATTTCGCGGCCTCGAAAGCGGGCATTGCC
Organism: Methylocella sp.; assembly: GCA_050728755.1. Lineage (GTDB taxonomy): Bacteria > Pseudomonadota > Alphaproteobacteria > Rhizobiales > Beijerinckiaceae > Methylocapsa. The sequence goes on along the minus strand of JBOHJU010000096.1, from coordinate 6,970 downwards.
CATATCGAGGACCGTCCGCCCTTGATCTATCATTTCAATACCGAAGCAACCAAGGGCTACAAGATTCACGCCCATTCCGCGTTTACCAGCTACCAAGGGTCGCTCCTTCCTGAACGGCGGGCGCTAATGGAGCGCTACGCGCTCTCCGACATCGCCTTCAAGGTGGTCGGAGTCGGCAGCGTTGGCACATTCTGCGCAATCGGGCTTTTTATGACGGCGGATGGCGAGCCATTGTTTCTGCAGGTCAAGCAGGCGCTGGCATCGGTTCTTGAAAAAATCGCCGCGCCCGCGCCAGGCCGGGTCCACCAGGGGTGCCGCGTGGCCGAGGGCCAGCGCGCGATGCAGGCCGCGAGCGATATTTTTTTGGGCTTTACCGAAGACCCAAAAACCAACCGGCAATTTTACGTCCGTCACCTCAAGAACCGCCGTCTCGGTTCGATCGGCGAGGTCATCGAAGGCAAGGCGCTCGATGCCTATGCGAACCTTTGCGGCCGGACGCTGGCCCGGGCGCATGCGCGCGGCGGCGACCCAGCCCTGCTCGCGGGCTACATGGGAAAATCGGAAGTGCTCGACGACGCGGTTGCTTCATTTGCGATGGCCTATGCCGCGCTAACAAAAGTTGACCACGCCCAACTGAAGGCCGCGATCGGCGCGAAAGCTGGCCTTGCGCGCAAGTGATTTCCTCCGATCCGCCGCCCGCTACGCGGCACGAGACTTGCGGCCAGACCTCGTCGCCGGGCTGGCGCTCGCAGCCGTCGCCCTTCCCTCGCAAATGGCGACGGCGCATCTTGCCGGATTTCCTCCCGCCACTGGATTGATCGCTTTCGCAGCCGCGTCGATCAGCTTCGCGGTCACCGGAGCCAATCATTTTCTTGTGGCCTGCGCCGATTCGACCATCGCCCCGATTTTCGCCGGAGGCCTGGCCACCTTGGCCGCTCCTGGAAGCCAAGATTATATTGCGCTTTGCGCAAGCTTCGCGCTCCTGGCCGGGGGAACTCTGGTCTGCTGCGGCTTATTCCGGCTCGGTTGGATCGCCAACCTCGCGTCGAGGCCGGTCACACTCGGATTTCTGGCGGGCATCGCCTGTCATATTGTTATCTCCCAGCTCCCTTCTCTTCTCGGAATAGCGGCTCCCGGAGGCAGCTTGCTGCAGGGCGCCTACACGATCGCGGGCAAGCTTGACGAGAGCAATCCCGTTTCGCTCTTGCTGGGGCTCGCTGTCTTCGCCGTGACAGTTTGCGCGGAATGGATCAACCCGCGCATTCCAGGCGCGCTGTTGGGCATCATGGCGGCAACCGCGGCAGTCTATTGGTTTGAGCTAGAGCGCGATGGCGTCGCGGTTCTGGGAGAAGTACCAGGCGAATTGCCGCATCTTCAGGTCCCTTCGTTCGCTTTCGCGGAATTGCTTCAAGCCGCTCCGCTTGCCTTCGTCGTCGTCGCCGTCATCATGGTGCAAACGGCGGCAACGACGCGCTCGTTCGTCGCCGCGCCGGGGAGCGGACCCAATATCAACCGCGACTTTACCGGCGTCGGCGCGGCAAATCTGATGGCGGGCCTCTTCGGCGCCTTTCCCGTCGATGCAAGTCCGCCCTTGACTGGGGTCGTGGCCGAGACGGGAGGACGCAGCAAGCTCGCGGGGCTCGTGGCAGCTGCACTTATCCTTGGCATGGCCAGTTGGGGCACGGCGCTTCTCGCGCATGTCCCGCTGGCCGCACTCGCGGGCATTTTGATCTTCGTCGCGATGCGGATTGTGCGCTTGGGGGAAATCATCGCGATTTTTCGGCAAGCTTCTGGCGAGTTCATGTTGATCCTTGCGACCGTGACGGCGATCATCGTCCTCCCCGTGGGAATAGGTGTTGCGACCGGCATCATGCTTTCGCTGCTGCATGGCATATGGTCCGCGGCCCGCGCCCGTCTCATTACCTTCGAGAAGGTCCCGGGAACCTCGATTTGGTGGCCGCCCGGCCGCGATCTCAAGGGCGAGACAATCGAAGGGGTGCTGGTCATCGCGTTCCAAGCGCCCCTTTCCTTCTTGAACGCCTATGCGTTCCAGGACGGCGCGCGGCGCGTCTTAAGGCAAAGCCGTGCGCCGCTCGATCTCATCGTTCTCGAGGCGAGCAGCATCGTCGAAATCGATTTTACCGCCGCACAAATTCTCATTGAATTTATTGAATTTTGCGCGCAATCCAAAATCCGCTTCGCGGTCGCGCGCCTCGAATCGGTGCGTGCCCAGGACGCTTTCGAGCGATTGGGAATCACCGATGCCGTGCATCCGGACCATTTCTTCCACAGCGTGGACGAAGCGATTAGGGTGCTCGCGAAAAAGGCCAATGAGTTTCCTGAAGATAAGGAGTAGAAGCCGGGGTTGGACGGAAAACCGCGGCGCCGGTGGATGGCTTGGCGCGGCGCCCGGCTGCGATCCGCGGCCGCTTAAAGGAGACTGTTTTCATGGGTTTATTCCCACAAATTCGCGGCCCGGAACACTTCGCTTGTAACGCGCGGCCGCGGCGGAATGATGCGCGCGCCGCGTTGATCTGCGCTTGCGCGCTGGTCTTGGGCGCCGCCTTAAGCCTCGGGCCCATCCCCAGCCCGGCCTTCGCGAGGGGACCTGAGTCTCTTGCCGATCTCGCGGACGCGATCAGCGATGCCGTCGTGAATATCTCGGCGACGCAGACCATAAATGACAAGCGCGCCGAGAATGCGCCGCAATTGGAGCCGGGCACGCCCTTCGACGATCTTTTCGAGGAGTTCTTCCGGCGCCGCCAGCAGGGCGGCAACGACCGGCAAGATCAAAAACCACGCCAACGCAAATCGAATTCGCTCGGCTCCGGCTTCGTTGTCGATCCATCGGGAATTGTCATCACCAACAATCACGTCATCGCCGACGCCAATGAAGTGACAGTCATTTTCACCGATGGCCAGAAACTGAAGGCCGCAGTGGTCGGCAAGGATGAAAAGGTCGATGTCGCCGTGCTTCGGGTGAAACCTGAGAAGCCGCTCAAGGCGGTGAAATTCGGTGACAGCGAAAAGATGCGGGTGGGCGATTGGGTAGTCGCCGTCGGCAATCCGTTTGGGCTTGGCGGCACTGTCACGGCAGGCATTATCTCGGCCCGCCATCGCAATATCGAGTCGGGGCCCTACGACAATTATTTTCAGACCGATGCGGCGATCAACAAAGGCAATTCGGGCGGACCCTTGTTCAACATGGCGGGCGAGGTGATCGGGATCAATACGGCGATTCTGTCGCCTTCCGGCGGTTCGATCGGGATCGGCTTCGCGACCCCCGCCGCGACGGTTATTCCGGTCATCGATCAATTGGAAAAATACGGCGAGACGCGGCGCGGCTGGCTTGGCGTGCACATCCAAAACGTCGACGATACGATTGCCGAAAGCCTCAATCTCGGCCCAGTGCGCGGCGCGCTCATCGCCGGAACCGACGATAGGGGGCCGGCGAAGGCGGCGGGTCTCAAGGCCGGGGACGTCATCGTCAAATTCGATGGAATCGAGATCAAGGAGTCGCGCGACCTGCCCAAGATCGTCGCCGCGGCGCCGGTCGGCAAGGATGTCGATATCGTCGTGATCCGCCAAGGCAAGCAGATCGCCAAGACTATCAAGCTCGGCCGGTTGGAAGAAAATGACAAGCAGACTTCCCTCGCAGCCCGGCGCGGCGAGGCGGGAAAGCAGGCGACCGCCGGCCCTGTCGAAAAGGCGCTGGGAATGGAATTTTCGAGCCTCACGGACGATTTGCGGCAAAAATTCGCCATTAAGAGCAATGTCGCCGCCGGAGTCGTCATAACCGGCGTCGATCCCGACTCCGCCGCGGCGGACAAACACGTCCAGGCCGGCGATGTTGTCATGGAAATCAACCAGGAGCCGGTCAAGGAGCCCGCCGACGTCGCCAAAAAAATCCAGGCGCTGAAGAGCGGCGGCAAGAAATCGGCGCTTCTCCTTGTCGCCAACGGTCAAGGAGAAGTGCGTTTCGTCGCGCTCGGCTTGCCATGACGGGCGGGGCTCAACTAGCCCATAGGCATGTGGATAGCTTTGCGCTCATGAAAATACTTGTGGAGAAACAACGCAAGGGTTTCGTAATTTGCAAAAGCATGTCGTGATTCGGAATGGCGGGTGGTTGGCCGGTGAGCATGCACATAGCAAAACAAGCTCAAATTCTAGGGGAAGAGGTTTTGCGGCGCGACGATCCGCGCTGGGGACGGTTACACGATATCGTCTTCAAAAAATCTTTTCAAACCGGCAACTTCATTCTCGCGTCGGGTGTCAGCAGCAAGTTCCTATTCCAGCTGCGCCAAACGACAATGCTTGCCGAAGGCGCAACTCTTATCGCAGACATCGTCCTGGAATATATGCAGCGCCACGGCATTCATTGCATCGGCGGCCTGATTCAAGGCGCAGTTCCAATTGGGCAATCCGTCCTGATGCTTGGTCATGCGAAACAATACGAAATTCACCATTTCTTCGTGCGCAAGGAGGCTAAAAGGCATGGCGCGCTGGAACTGATCGATGGTTATCCTTTGGACGATTCCGAGGTCTTAATTGTCGATGATGTCGCCACCAAAGGGGGCTCCATAAAAACAGCAATTGAAAATCTCTTGAAAGAACATCCAAGCTGTGCCGTTAGGCGCGCGTTGGTGATCGTAGACCGGCAAGAAGGGGCGGCGGAGGAGCTTCTTGCGAAACGCAATGTCCAATTGGTCTCACTGTTTAAAAAGAGCGATTTCCCGATCCCGGCATAATGACGCGCCTGCCGCGTTTCCTTATTCAAGGGAGCCTACTCCCGCGCGGCCACATTTGGGTGCGATCATCCCTTTGCGGGGCAGCTTCGAACCGGCTGAACGCTCGCGAGGGCGCCTGGTCCACGGCGCATCGAGATGGCCCTTGACAGGTCAAATTGATATGCTTACTTACCAAGTGCGCTGCTAGCACTCGCCATTTATGAGTGCTAGCAAGGCGCAGTTGCAGATCAGCCGCAAGCTTGGCAAGGCGCGTGACAAGGGGTGCGCCGCCAGCGGCGCAGAAGGGAACCAGCAGAAGGGAACCATAAGACATGAGCTTTCGTCCTTTGCACGACCGCGTCGTGGTCAGACGTCTCGAAGGCGAGGAAAAGACCAAGGGCGGGATCATCATCCCCGATACCGCCAAGGAGAAGCCCCAGGAAGGCGAGATCATTGCCGTGGGGCCGGGAGGCCGCGATGAAAGCGGCAAGCTGACACCGCTCGATGTCAAGTCCGGCGACAAGATTCTGTTCGGCAAATGGTCGGGCACAGAGGTCAAGATCGACGGGCAGGAGCTCCTCATCATGAAGGAAAGCGACATCCTAGGCGTCGTCGCCTGAGCCCGGCAAATGTCCTTCACCCAATTTTCTAGGAACCTGGTTCAGGAGTTTGAACATGGCAGCCAAAGATATCCGTTTCTCGTCTGATGCCCGCGATCGCATGTTGCGCGGCGTCGATATTCTCAACAACGCGATCAAGGTAACGCTTGGCCCGAAAGGCCGCAATGTCGTCATGGAGAAATCCTTCGGCGCGCCAAGGATTACCAAGGACGGCGTGACGGTCGCGAAAGAGATCGAAGTTTCCGATAAATTCGAGAATCTGGGCGTACAGCTCATGCGCGAAGTCGCGTCCAAGCAAAACGACGCGGCCGGCGATGGAACCACCACGGCGGTCATTCTCGCCGCCTCGATCGTCAGGGAAGGCACCAAGGCGGTCGCGGCCGGCCTCAACCCGATGGATCTCAAGCGCGGCATCGATCTCGCGGTCAACGCCATCGTGGCCGATCTCAAGACCAATTCGAAAAAGGTCACATCGAACGAGGAGATCGCCCAGGTCGGCACCATTTCGGCCAACGGCGACAAATCGATCGGCGAAATGATCGCGACCGCGATGCAGAAGGTCGGCAACGAGGGCGTGATTACGGTCGAAGAGGCAAAGAGCCTCGAGACCGAACTCGACGTCGTCGAAGGCATGCAGTTCGACCGCGGCTATCTCTCGCCCTATTTCATCACCAACGCCGAGAAGATGATCGCCGAGTTGGAAGACCCCTACATTCTTGTCCATGAAAAGAAACTGTCTTCGTTGCAGGCCCTGCTGCCGGTTCTCGAATCCGTCGTCCAGGCCGGCAAGCCGCTCGTCATCATTGCCGAGGACATCGAGGGCGAGGCGCTTGCCACGCTGGTCGTCAACAAACTGCGCGGCGGGCTGAAGGTCGCGGCCGTCAAGGCGCCGGGCTTCGGCGACCGCCGCAAGGCCATGCTCGAAGACATCTCGATCCTCACCTCCGGACAACTGATATCGGAAGAACTCGGCATCAAGCTCGAAAACGTAACCCTGCCGATGCTCGGCCGCGCCAAGCGGGTTCGCATCGACAAGGAAGCGACCACGATCATCGACGGCGCCGGCGAAAAGAAGGACATCGAGGCCCGGATCGGCCAGATCAAATCGCAGATCGAAGACACCACCTCGGACTACGACCGTGAAAAGCTTCAGGAGCGTCTGGCCAAGCTCGCCGGCGGGGTCGCGGTGATCCGCGTCGGCGGCGCGTCAGAAGTCGAAGTGAAGGAAAAGAAAGACCTCGTCGACGACGCGCTCAACGCAACCCGCGCGGCCGTCGAGGAAGGCGTGTTGCCGGGCGGCGGCGTCGCGTTACTGCGTTCCATCAAGGCCCTCGAAAACCTGAAGGTCGAAAATCCCGATCAGAAGACCGGCATCGACATCGTCCGCAAAGCGATCCAGACACCGGCCAGGCAGATCGTCGACAATTCCGGCGACGACGGCGCGGTTGTCGTCGGCAAGCTGGTCGAGAATGCGTCCTATGCCCATGGGTATGATGCCCAAAACGGCGCGTACGGTGATTTGATGAAGCTCGGCATCATCGACCCGACCAAGGTCGTGCGCACCGCGCTGCAGGATGCCGCCTCCGTTGCCGGTCTCGTCATCACCACCGAGGCGATCGTGGT
>JBOHJU010000095.1:0-9186 GCA_050728755.1 Methylocella sp. | reverse complement strand
GCGCATGGCCTCGACAAGCTCTCGCCGCGCGCCCGCGGGCGGCGGTCCGGTGCGGCCTTCGTCGAGACGGCCACGATATTTCAGCTTCAGGTCTTTGCCGTAGCCGAAGTAATCCGGCGTGCAGACCGCGCCATACGCGCGGGCCGCCGCCTGGCTCTCGTCATGAAGATAGGGAAACGGAAAATTGTGCGCCTGAGCGAACCGCTTCATATTGGCGAAGGAATCTTCCGGGTAATCCGTGGCATCGTTAGAGCAAATGGCGGCGAAGCCAGTGCCCTCCGCCAGCAACAGCCGCGCGTCCGCGACAAGCCGGTCGATCACCGCTTTTACATAAGGGCAATGATTGCAGATGAAGACGATTACCGTGCCGTTTTCGCCCGCCACATCGTCAAGTGCATAGGTCCGGCCGTCGGTGGCGGGAAGCCAAAAATCCGGGGCCTGCGTATTCAGGATGACTTCTGTTGCACTCGCAGCCATGATCCTACCTCCGCGTGCCTTAGATATAGAGGCGCGCCGCGCGAGAACCAACTGCTGCCTCAAGGTTGACGCGGCCGGAGCCAAGGGGCTAACCCAGGCAGACCCTGCCGGAGCCATCGTGACCCATGCCAGAGCTTGCCCCGGACGACGCCAAGCGGCTTGCCGCCGGAAAAGCCCTGGAGCTCGTCACCCCCGGTATGCGGCTTGGCCTTGGCACCGGCACGACGGCGGCGCATTTTGTCGCGCTTCTCGGCGCACAGGTGGCAAAAGGGTTGGACGTGATCTGCGTGCCCACCTCCGAGCGCACCCGCACCCTGGCAAAACTCCATGCCATCCCGCTGACCTCGATCGACGCCTCGCCAGAGCTTGACATGACGGTCGATGGCGCCGATGAATTCGACCCAAAATTGCGTCTCATCAAGGGCGGCGGCGGCGCGCTCTTACGCGAAAAAATTGTCGCGATGGCGTCGAAGCGCATGATCGTGATCGCCGATTCGTCGAAATTGGCGGCGGTGCTCGGCAAATCCCCGCTGCCGGTCGAAGTCAATGTGTTCGGCCTGGAAGCGACCCGCCGGATGATTTTAGCCGCGGCGAGGGCCTGCGGCTGCGATGGCGAGGTCCGCCTCCGGATAACTCCTGGCGGCCAGGCTTTCGTCAGCGACAACGGGCACTTTATCGTGGATTGCTTCTTCGGCGCCATTGCCGATCCGGACCGGCTCGCGGACCGGCTCGCCGCCATTCCCGGCGTCGTCGAGCATGGGCTTTTCATCGGGATCGCCAAGGCCGTGATCAGCGCCGGTCCGGCCGGCATCGAGATTCTTGGCCAACTCGATTGACGCCAGCGGGAACATGGGTTTCCTGCATCATGCACGGTTTTGGGCTCATGCCCGTTTGGGAGGTTTTCGCTTGCGCACAGCTCTTGAAAAACACGCCATGAATTTGGTTTTTTGCCTTGCGTTCCTTTTTGTACCCTTAGTTGCCGCGAGCGGAAGCACGGCCAAACAAGCCGCGCCCAACACCCCGCCGGGTCAAACCGCGCCGGGTCCGGCCGCACCGAGCCCGTCGCATTTGGCCGCCGCCCGCGCGCTCGTGGTCGCCTGCGGAATGTCGCGCTCCTTTAGCGTCATCATTCCCCAATTCATGGATCAGATCGCCTCGTCGTTGACCCAGACGCGGCCGGAAATCCGCCAGGATCTCAATGCGGTGCTGACGCAGCTGAAGCCCGAATTCGACAAGCAAGTGGACGAAATGATCGATATCGCCGCGCAGATTTACGTCAAACAGATGAGCGAGCAGGATTTGAAGGCGGCGGTGGCCTTCTTCGAGAGCCCGGCAGGAAAAAAATACGTCGAGACACAGCCGGCCTTCTTGACCGAGGCCGTGACCGCGATGCAAGGCTGGCAAGGCAAAGTATCGACCGACATGATGACCCGGGTGCGCGCGGAAATGAAGAAGAAAGGCCACGATATTTAACAGTCATCTGACCCATTGAAGCCCCTCTATTCGAGGCGCACCAGCGCGCTGTCCGTCGCGCCGTGCCATCGATGACAGAGATTCGCGGAAATCCCGCGCCGTCGGGTGTCCACGCCGCTTGCCTGCGCAAGTCCGGTCCGCCGACCGGCGTGCCGTTGACGATCCATCGCAGCGGCAAAACTCCGCCTTCGGCTTTCAAGGCGAGGCGGGTGCGGGCCGCACGATAGATTTCTGGCCGCAAATATTGTTATTGCGGGGGAACCGCAATATGACCAAGCGCCGCAAAAGTTCTCTTTAGATCCGACCCTCTTCCATGGTGGCGCTCCTTCTGGAGCTTGTTCGTGAGACCTGCCTTCCCAAAACTCTGCGCCATTGTGGTTGTCGCCGCCCTTTCGCTTGCCGCATGCGGGCGGCGGGGACCGCTGGAGCCGCCACCCGGCGCGCCCGCCTCGAATGCGCCGCAGACCGGCACGCCGGGCGGTTATGAAGCGCCCGCGAACCCAGGCGAGCTAGCGGGGCAAAATACAGCTACGTCCAGCAGCGCGCAGGCGCCGGGTCAGGCCGGAGGAAAGCAAACCCCGCCGCCCGCCCGAAAACCGTTTTTCCTCGATCCCCTCCTCTGAGCCGTCGATGCATCACTTCGCGATGAAGAACGGCGCCATGCATGCCGAGGATGTCGATCTCGCATCACTCGCGGCGGAAGTCGGCACGCCATTTTATTGCTATTCGACAGCGACGTTGACCCGCCATTACGAGGTGTTTAATTCCGCTTTTTCCGGCCTGTCACATCTCGTTTGCTATGCGGTGAAAGCCAATTCCAACCTGGCCGTTCTCAAAACCCTGGCGCGGCTCGGCGCGGGAATGGATGTCGTCTCCGGAGGCGAGCTCCGGCGCGCCCTGGCGGCATGCGTCGCTCCAGAAAAAATCACCTTTTCGGGGGTCGGCAAGACGCAAGCCGAAATGGCTTTTGCGCTCGAACAGGACATTTTTTGCTTCAACGTCGAATCGGAGCCCGAGCTTCACACTTTATCGCAACTCGCCCAACGCAAGAACCGGACCGCGCGCGTGGCGCTCAGGGTCAATCCCGATGTCGATGCCAAAACCCATACCAAGATCGCCACCGGCAAGGCGGAGAACAAATTCGGTATTCCGATTGGCCGCGCCCGCGAAGTCTATGCGCAAGCGGCAGCCCTGCCGGGGATAAAGATCGCCGGAGTCGATATTCATATCGGTTCGCAGATCACCGATCTCGCCCCATTCGACGCTGCGTTTGAATTGATCGCCGATTTTGTCGATGCGCTGCGCGCCGATGGCCACGCGCTTGCGCATATCGATCTCGGCGGCGGTCTCGGCATCCCTTATGCTCTTTGGGAGGATCCAGAGAGCTACCACCCGGAGCGGTATGCGGCAATCGTCAAGGCAAGGCTTGCGCCGCTCAACTGCCGCCTGATTTTCGAGCCGGGACGGTTGATCGCGGGCAACGCCGGCATTCTTGTCACAAGCGTCCTATTCGTGAAGCGGGGCGAGGCCAAAACCTTCGTCATTGTCGATGCTGCGATGAACGATCTGGTACGTCCCACGCTTTACGACGCGCATCACGAGATCCTTTCCGTCCGCGCGGCGCGACCTAAGCCTGAAATCATCGCCGATGTCGTCGGCCCGGTCTGCGAAACCGGCGATTATCTCGCGCTGTCGCGTAAGCTACCGGAACCATCGCCACGCGATCTTCTGGCGATCATGTCGGCTGGCGCCTATGGCGCGGTGCAGGCCGGGACCTATAATTCGCGGCTTCTGGTGCCGGAGGTTCTTGTCAACGGCAGCGAATACGCCATCGTGCGTCCGCGCGGAACTTACGAGGATTTAATCGGCCTCGACAAAATTCCGGCCTGGTTAAGCTAGATATTTCTAGCTCACCCCTAGCGCTTGGGCGAAGCGCTAGCGTTACCCAAGAAAGTCACAATGAGGCCAATGGTTAGTATCACGTGGCGCGCGCGGAAAATCAAAACAGCAAACATTGCTGCGAGCCGCGCCGGGCTATTGATATTTAAGTGCGTCTACGAAATAAATATTTATGGCATAGCTTTTATATTCTGAGCCGTATAATAGCCGCCATGTCACCGGCGCGCCAGGCCTGCCGAGAGCCAGAATTAATTCTTCTAACATAGATCGCGCCGTCTTTCCCGAGCCGCCTATGGAAGTCTTCGTGTTGAATAACATATTTATTGGGACAGTACCAACGAATACATCTGTATTGGCGCCAATCGAAATTTTCTCACAGATCTCGTCGAGGAGCTGCATAGCAGTTCGCTCCTTTGGCTCAACCGTGATCACCGTATCCAATACCGGCTTCACAATTCCAGCTAAACCCCTCACTTTCCGTGGCACGACGTGAAGCAGGCGGGCGCCGTGCACAACTGCAAATTCATTGCCGCCGCCGCTTGCATTATAGGTTTTGACGAGACCCTCGACCGTACTTGCTTGGTCTTGACCGGCCGATGGGAGCGCAAACGACAGGCTCCCCTCCGGTACCGCCGCTCCTCGAGCAAGGCTCCCGTTTTCCTGAACTAAAGGTGTGACATGGGGCATGTCGCTCGAATGACTAAGTGGAAGGTCTTCATAGGTAATTTGCCATCCATATCTCTTGTCGAGCTCTACAATCGCCTTGGCGACCGGCGTCGGGTCTCGAACGGTTAGAATATTGGGCGCACCGCTCGCGTTGCTCAACAAAATACCCACGAGGCCAATGGTTAAAATCACGCGGCGCGCATGGAAAATCACAACGTCAAACATTATTATATCCTTTCAGCGTTCACGGCCAGGATTTTATCATTCGGCTGCCGGCCCGTATGGAAGTTACGGTGGCCGTTCCTATTTTAGCCCCCAGCTCATTAACTCCCGCGTAAGGATGAAACGACTGACCACCCGGATGTTTGTTTATGAGCATCTGTTGCGGAAAGTGGTTTCCGCAAGGTGCACGTGCGGGCAATCCTTTCTGTGGCACACGATAATATGTCACTGCCCTGGGGGACCGGCCAACGCGGTCAAATTCCCAAACATTATTGGCCTGTACAGTCGCCATCGTGCCCCCGTTGATCGTGTCAGCTGGGCCAATATCCGACTCAGGAAACCAGCACGTGTCCGAATGCGTGCCAGGGGCATCTTGCTCTTCCATGGATTGCCCGGAAAAATCAAACGTGAGATCATCGGCGGGCGGGACGAGCGTCTGTCTCCACCTGCCTATTGTTGGCTTTTCGGGATCCCAATCGACGAAAGCGGTGGTCTCGCTAGCTGGACGGACCACTGGCACATGAATGTTAAACGTAACGGGGGTGTTAAATTTACCATCAGACGTTGCCCACGTCCCATTAAACGTATCACTTATCGTGCCACTTATGTTTTTATTGTTATGAGCCGTCCACTTATAAGAGATTACCGCAAAAGTAAATGTTGTTTCCGGGTATTCCCCGTTTCCTAAATGACCGGTCGCCGTGCCGAAAGTTACTTTTCCGTACGTTGGGTCAGTGGTTACCGACCATGTGCCCGGCTCTATCTCTGTACATGCCGGAGGAGGATTATACTCAATATCCCCCGCTAGGATCGTTTTCGTGTACCTTACCAACGTAACGGGTATTACATCCGCGGAAAGAGGTAAAATACTATTCCTGCCAATCATCGACCCGGCGGCTGGCTTATCCCCGGACGCCCAAGCCGCCCGGCCAAGCGGAATTATAGAGAACGTCATGGCCGCCGCCAGGACGGCGAAACGAGCGTTTACATAATGCATAAAGTTAACTCCCCTCGCAATTGTTAGAATTTGATAGTATTGATGTAGACCAGGCATTCTGACTAAATTTATATCCATCCGCCTCACGCTCGAATTCTGTGCGAATTCCTACGTCTGGTCAAGCGCGTTGCGATTAATCTTGGACGTCGGGTTAAAAGTTCCATAGGAAAGACGAAACAATTCTCTGCCCGGCAGCGAATACGCCGTCGCGCGTCTGCGCGGAACTTACGAGGATTTAATCGGGCTCGACAAAATTCCGGCCTGGTTAAGCTAGATATTTCACCCTCGCCCCTAGCGCTTGATTACGATCGTGCTAGCTTTCCGTGCAACCGCGACCCCGATAGCCACGCTTGAGAGATCGTTTTGCCGAGTTTGGAACGCTGGAAGCCAATGCGCCCGGAGCGCTCGCCGCGCGGCGAAGCGATCGCGAATCCGCGTCTGGAGCGGCTCGCCGCGACGGCGCGCGCGATCCTTCTTTTCGAGCGGGCGTGGCGCATTGTGTTGCCGCCGCTTGTGGTCGTCGGCATTTTCGTTTGCGTTTCATGGACCGGTCTATGGCTCGACGCGCCGCGTTGGGGGCGCGGCCTCGGCGTTCTCGCGCTTGCGCTCGGCCTCGCCGCCGCCCTGCTGCCGCTTGGCAAGTTCCGGTTGCCCTCGCGCAAGGAGGCGCTCGACCGCATCGACCGTGTGTCCGGCCTTACATCGCATCCAGCTGCAGTTATCGACGACCGCCTCGGAAATGGGACAAGCGATCCGGCGACGCGGGCCTTGTGGAACCTGCATCGCCGCCGCGCGGAGCAAGCCGTGGCTTTGCTGCGCACCGGCGGGCCCTCGCCACGCATGGTCGATCTCGACATTTATGCCTTGCGCGCCGCCGTCCTGGTCGCGCTTATCGCGACGGGCTTTGTCGCGGGCCCGGAAAAATATGCGCGCGTCGCCGCGGCTTTCGATTGGCGCTTCGACGCCTCGCCACGAAAGGACTACAGGATAGACGCTTGGATCGATCCTCCAGCCTATACCGGCAAGCCGCCGGTCGTGTTGAACCTTGGCGGGAACCAAACCCCACAACAAATCGAAGCCCCCGTTGGTTCGCTCGTCGTCATTCATGCGCCGGGCGGCAATCTCGACATGGAGGTAAAGGGTGCTCTCGCGGCCGCCAAGGATAACAACGCTGACCCTCGAGCCAGCGTGACCGCCTCGGGCTCCGCCGCCGCCAAGCTGTCCGGCGCCAAGCGGGACGGCAATGGCGAAACCCGCCTGGTTTTGCGCGGCGACGCAACGCTAACCCTTGGCCATTCCGGCGCGCCGCTCGGCGCGTTCGATATTCATGCCATTTTGGATCAACCGCCGACGATTGCGCTGACCGGGGCGCCGAGGTTTAATGCGCGGGGATCGATGACGCTGAAATACAGCCTCGCCGACGATTACGGCGTGACCGGCGCGGAGGCAAATTTCGCCAAGCCGGTGCTCCCGAGCGGACATCCCGCTACGCGATCTCTCGTCGATCCGCCACGTATGCCCCTCTTGTTGCCGCCGGCGCCGAACCTCGGCGGCGAGGCCGAGACAACGGCCGATCTTTCCGAACACCCATGGGCCGGTGCGCGCGTCGAAATGACGCTGACCGCGCGCGACGAAGGAGGCAACGAGGGCAGTAGCGATCCCGTCGAAATCACGTTGCCGCAAAAGCCTTTCGTCAAGCCTCTTGCCCGCGCGCTTGCCGAACAGCGCCGCAATCTGGTTCTTGCCCCCGAGGATAAGGTGCGGGTGGCAAACGCACTCGATGCCTTGATGATTGCGCCGGAAATGTTTGACACTGGCGCTGGTGTCTATCTTGGCTTGCGGGTGGCATTCGATCGGCTCAATGCGGCGCGCAGCGATAGCGATCTCGTCGAGGTCGCCGATTATCTCTGGCAAATGGCGCTGCGCATCGAGAATGGCGATCTTTCCGAGGCCGAACGCGATCTCCGCGCCGCCGAACAACAATTGCGCGATGCCTTGCAGCGCAACGCGCCGGAGGATGAAATCCGCAAGCTCGGCGAAAATCTACGCGCCGCAATGGACAAATTTTTGCAAGAGCTCGCCACCAAGCAAAGGAGCGAGGATCGGCAAGGCAATCTTGCCGCGCTCGAAGGCAGGGGCCGCGCGATCAGTGCCAAAGAGCTGCAAGCCATGCTCGACCAGATGCAGGAGATGCTGCGTTCGGGCGACAGCGCGAACGCGCAAAAAATGCTGGAACAATTGCAAAACATCCTTGAAAACCTGCGCGTCGCCCGGCCGCGCAAGGCCGATCCACGAGCGCAGGCGATGCGCCGCGCGCTCGACGAACTCGGCCAGATGAGCGAGGAACAGCAGGATTTACGCGACGAAACCTATCAAAGCGGCCAATCGGAACGGCACCGGCAACGCGAGGAACGCGGCCAATTGGGCCTGCCGAATGAACAAACCCTAGGCGAATTCTTTGGCCAGGACGGCGGCGCAATGGAAGGCGGCCTTGACGGACAAGGTAACGGCCAAGGTGCCGGCGGTAATGGCAGCAAGAGTCCTCGGGCCGGACAAACCAACGATGCCGATCTCGCGGGGCGCCAAAAAGCGCTTCGCGACCGGCTTGAAAATCTACAAAAGCGTTTGGACGAGGCTGGAGCCGGCGCCAATGACCTTGACGGCGCGCAAAACGCGATGCGCGATGCCGAAGAAGCGCTCGGTCAAGGTCCGAGCGGCACCGGCGGCGCGGTGGACGCGCAAGGCCGCGCGGTGGAGGCCTTGCGCGGGGGCGCGCAAAAGCTCGCCGAAAGCATGCGCGGCGAGGCCGGGGGCTCAGGCGCGGGCGAGGAAGCCGGAGAAGGCCAAGGCGGTCAAACCCCGGCCGGTCAGTTTGGCGACGCCGAGGGCACCGATCCCCTTGGGCGCGCGGCGGAACGCTTGCGCGGGTTCGACCCGTCCGCGCGTTTTCCCGGCGCGGAGCGGGCAAGGCGGGTCTTAAAGGAACTCCGCCGCAGGCTCGGCGAGCCCGCGCGTCCCAGCGAGGAAATGGACTATCTGGAACGTCTTTTGCGCCGCTATTGAGTCTCCTCCGGCACGGTTCGAGTTCGAGGCTCGCGGCAAGCCCAGTTTTTGCCGCAAGCTGATGCGCTGGTGGGCCGGCCTCCAGTTCGCCGTTATAGTCATAATCGGCGGCGTATTGTGGTTTCGCGGCTAGCGCATTGATGTGGGGCACCATGATTGTCTTGAACAGAATCTACACAAGGACGGGCGATGACGGGACGACCGCGCTTGGTACCGGCGAGCGCCGCGCCAAGAACGATCTTCGGATCGAAGTCTACGGCACGATCGACGAGACGAATTCGGCGATCGGGCTCGCCCGCGTTGCCATGGCGTGTGACACGGTTTGCGCCAGACTCGACGCGATGCTGCTCTGCGTTCAGAACGATCTTTTCGACCTCGGCGCCGATCTT
>JBOHJU010000094.1:0-9269 GCA_050728755.1 Methylocella sp. | reverse complement strand
TTGCCTGTCGTTGAACCAAAACAAATTCGCATCCATGGACTTGGCCTCCAAACCGGTTGACCAAGCCCTTGAATCAAAACATGGTTAATTAGGTCTTAACCCTAGGAGATTTAAGCTATGGACTTGACGGTCGTATCGACTTTTCGCTGCAATTCGCGCTGTCAAATGTGCCACGTATGGAAGTACCCCACCGCGCAAGAACAGGAAATAACGCTTGAAACCCTGGCAAAGCTTCCCGGCGGATTTGACAATCTGAACGTGTCGGGCGGCGAGCCTACGCTGCGTCGCGACCTCGCGGAGATGGTCGATATTTTGTACCCGAAGGCGCGGGTCATGGAGATTAGTTCCAACGGCTTGCACCCCGAGCGGCTGGTTCCCATCATCAAGAAATATCCGAATGTCAAGGTTCGCTTCAGCCTCGAAGGCGACGAACAGACGAGCAATCGAATCCGCGGCGAGAAGGACGGCCATAAAACCAAGGTGGCCGGGCTGCGCATGTTGAAAGAGGCCGGAGGCACGGACCTCGGATTTGCGTTTGTCATTCAAGACGAGAATGTCGGGCAACTGCTGGATCTCTATAAATTTGCGCGGTCGGAGGGTTTCGAGCTGGCGACGACGACACTCCACAACGCCTGGCAGTTCTACAAAAACGACAACCATTTCTACGACAGAACCACGGTCGCGAAGCCGGTCGAGAATCTTATCACCGAGTTGCTGAAAAGCCGCAAGGTGAAGAACTGGTTCCGCGCCTACTTGAATCTCGGTCTTATCGAGAAAGTGCTTGGACACGAGCGGCTTATTCCTTGCACTGCCGGAAGCGACTTCGCGTTCATCGATCCATGGTCGGATGTTTGGGCGTGCAATGTGCGCTCGGATATTCCGCTCGGCAATCTGGCGCGCCAGAGCTGGAGTGAAATCATGCACAGCGATCTGGCGAGCGACGGCCGCAAGAAGGTCGCCTGCTGCACTCAGAACTGCTGGATGGTTACGACCGCCCGCACGGCGATGCGGTCGCGGATCGTCCCGCAATTGCCGAAGACGCGGCCGATGATGTGGGTGCTGAAGAACAAGCTGAAAGTCAGCTTGGGTAACCCGATCCGCTTTGAGGACTATATCGATTACGGCACCGTCAAACCCACCCCGCAGGTCCCACGCACCCCTTATCTCGGCACCGCGCACAAAGCCAACAAGCTGGACCGCAATCGCCAGACGCCGGCAGAACGCTATCCTCAGCTCGATTATATCAATGAATGACCCGCCTCCGGGCTGCAAGAGCTGATTGAAAGATCACGCTAAATGAGTTCAATGCCGGGAGGTAGCCATTGCTCGACCGGAGGGGGTCGTCGAGGCCAAATCTCGCCAGCGCCAGAGGATCACGTGCTGCATCAATTCTACCTACATTGGCCCGACAAGCTATTGCGAAACAAAGGGCTTATTTCGAGTCCGGCTCTGAACGCCAATAGCAAAAGCAGCCCCCATGTGATGGTAGTCGGCCTGCGCGGATTTCCTGGGGTGCAGGGCGGCGTGGAAACACACGCGCAGAATCTTTTTCCGGCCATCGCCGCAGCCGGCTTCAAGGTGACGGTGGCGTTGCGCTCGCCTTATATCGGGGGCGCCCATCCGTCCGAATGGAACGGCGTCAAGTTCGTGAAATTGTGGGCACCGCGTTCCAAATATATGGAAGCCATTGCCCATACATTTCTGGCCATCCTGTACGCGGCATTCCGCAGACCCGACGTGCTTCACATTCAGGCCATCGGGCCGGCCGTGCTGACGCCGCTGGCCCGGTTTTTTGGCCTGAAAGTCGTCGTTACCCACCATGGCGCAGATTACGATCGCCCAAAATGGGGACCCATAGGCAAAAGCGTACTACGGTTCGCTGAAGGCTTGGGGATGCGCTTCGCCAACAAGCGGATCGCGGTTTCCCGGACAATGCAATCGCATGTGAAAAAAAAATATGGGCTTGAGATCGCGTGCGTTCCGAATGGCGTGGAGCCTGCCGTTGTCCCTTCCAGTCGTCAGGCACTGGAAAAATTCGGGCTCGAACCACGCAAATATATCCTCACCGTGAGCCGCATGGTCCCGGAGAAGCGGCACTTGGACCTCATTGAAGCCTTCACGCGCGCGGAACTGCCGGGGTGGAAGCTGGTGCTGGCCGGCGGAAGCGACCACCCGGACGCCTATTCCCGGTCCGTTGAAGACCTTGCCGCAAAGTCGCAGAATGTCGTGGCGACGGGATTCCAGGACGGCTCGGCGTTGCGGGAGCTTTACGGTCATGCGGGATTGTTCGTCCTGCCCTCGTCGCATGAGGGATTGCCGATCGTCTTGCTGGAAGCGTTGAGCTATGGCCTGCCTACTCTTGTCAGCGATATCGAACCGCATCTGGAGGTGGAACTTCCGGCGCGGCACTATTTCAGGATGGGCGCCGTCGATGCTCTGACAGAAGCGATGAAACGGATGGCCGCCTTTGAGGTCTCGGACGAGTGGAGCGAGAACCTGAAGCAATGGACGTCCCGGCGCTACAATTGGAGCACGTCCGCGAAAGAAACTATCGCAATCTACCGCTCGCTGATAGGGCAATTGGCGTAGCGCGCGGATCTCAGGGTTCATTGGCAAAGCGCCGGACCGCCGGCCCGCGCACAGCAAGCCCGAACCATGGGGACGGGCTATATCTTGGGCGGCGCGGGGCGAGGTAAAGCGGCTATTATGACGATTTTGCGAGGGCGGGAGCGGCTTCAAAACGCGGTCCGGCTGCGGATCGCGGCGGCAAGCGTCCCTTCATCGAGATAGTCGAGCTCGCCGCCGATCGGAACGCCATGCGCGAGCCGCGTGATCTTTGCCTTCGAATCGGCCAAAAGGCCGCTGATGTAATGCGCGGTTGTCTGTCCGTCCACCGTGGCATTGACGGCGAGGATCACCTCCTTGACGCGATCGGCCGCGACCCTTTCAACGAGGCTTGCGAGGTTTAAGTCTTTGGGGCCAATGCCATCGAGCGGCGACAAGGTTCCCCCCAACACATGATAGCGCGCACTGAGAACGGCAGCGCGTTCGAGCGCCCAAAGATCGGCCACTGTCTCGACGACGACGAGCGTGTCGCGGTCGCGCCGCTCGTCCCGGCATAACGTGCAAGGATCGCAAGTATCGGCATTGCCACAGGCACGGCACGTCACAATTTTCTCGCACGCCGCTCGCAGCGCATCGGCAAGTGGCGCAAGAAGTTCCTCACGCTTGCGAATCAAATGCAGCGCGGCGCGGCGCGCCGAGCGCGGTCCAAGCCCCGGCAGACGCGCCAGCAATTGGATGAGCCGCTCGATCTCGGGACCCGCGACACGTTCGCCCATCGGAGCGGTGCCCTCAACCTGGCGGCATCAGAACGGCAGTTTCATGCCCGGCGGCAGCGCGAGGCCCGCGGTCATGCCCCTCATTTTTTCTTCCATCAGCCGCTCGGCCTTTTTGCGCGCATCCTCATGCGCCACGACGATCAAATCCTCGAGGATTACTTTCTCATCGGCTTTGAGAAGCTGGTCGTCGATCGTAAGCGCCTTCATCTGGCCTTTGGCGGTGAGGGTAACGCGAACCATGCCGCCGCCCGCCTGCCCCTCGACCTCGATCTGCTCCAGTTCGGCCTGCATTTCCTGCATTTTCGCCTGCATGGCCTGCGCTTGCTTCATCAATCCCAAAATATCGGGCATTGCTGTTTCCCCTTGCTTGCGATGAAGAGCGAACCCGCGAGCAATGCCCGTTCAAAGCTCGTCTTCATTGTCCTCGTTAAAGCCGATTTCATCGTCCGCCTCGCCGTCCGTTGCTGCGGACGGCATGGTTCGCGGCGCGGCCTCGCAGGCGCGGATCCCGGTAATCTCGGCGCCCGGAAACGCGGCGAGCACGCTTTGGACCAGCGGTTCGGCGCGCACGCCGGACAATGCCGCGCGAGCCTTGGCGTCCTCCTGCTCCTTGAGGCTTAGGGCGCCGGGCGCGCTCGAAATAGCAACCGTCCAGCGGCTTCCCGTCCATTCCTGCAAGCGGCGCGCGAGAGTTTGCCCAAGCTGCGGTGAGGCGCCGGGAGCGGTTGAAAATTCGATGTGGCCTTGCTCGAAACGAACAATGCGTACATCGCGTTCAAGCGCGACCTTCATTTGAATGTCGCGATGGCGGCCGGCGAGCGCCACCACATCCTCGAAGCGGGAAAGCGCGACCGAAGGCGCGGCGGCATTTTCACGTGGCACCGGCGCAGCCTCGATTGGGGTGCTCGCAACGGCCGCCGGTTCCCGCGCGCCGCCGCCAGCGTCGCGGCGGCGAGATCCATCTTGCGCCTCGCCGCTTGGCATTGCGGCGAGCTTGCGCAAAGCCTCGTCTGGAGCCGGCAAATCGGCGGCGAAAGCGATTCTCACTAACACCATGTCGGCGGCAGCGAGCGGGCGCGGCGAGTCTTTCACTTCGCGCAGGCCTCTCAGCAACAATTGCCAGGCGCGGGTTAGAACCTGCATCGACAACTCTTGCGAGAACCGCTTGCCGCGCGTCCGCTCTTCCGGCGTCAAGGAGGCATCTTGCGCGGCCTCCGGCACGTGCTTCAGGCGGGTGACGAGATGGATGAATTCCGCGAGTCCGGTTAGGACTTCGGCGGGGTCGGCGCCAAAGTCATGAAGCTCCTTCAGGGTGCCGAGAGCCTCCGCTATCTGGCCGCGCATGAGGGCTTCGAAAAGATCGATGACCCGGCCCCGGTCGGCGAGTCCCAGCATCGCGCGCAACCCGTCTGCGCGGATCGCGCCGGGCAGGCCCGCGCTATGGGCGATCGCCTGATCGAGAAGCGACAGCGCGTCGCGCACCGAGCCTTCCGCCGCGCGCGCGATGAGGCTAAGCGCCGCATCCTCGATCGCGACGTCTTCTTTGGCGCAGATCGAAGCGAGGTAGCCGGTCAGCACGCCCGCATCGACGCGACGCAAATCGAACCTTTGGCAGCGGGAACGGACAGTGACCGGAACCTTTTCGATCTCGGTCGTTGCAAACAAAAATTTCACATGAGCGGGAGGCTCTTCCAAGGTTTTCAAGAGACCGTTGAAAGCCTGTTTGGAAAGCATATGCACTTCGTCGATAATATAAACCTTTGCGCGCGCCATGACCGGCTTGTACCGGGCGCTCTCGATGATTTCGCGCACGTCGTCGATCCCGGTATGCGAGGCGGCGTCCATTTCGATGACATCGACATGGCGTGATTCGATGATCGCCTGGCAATGCACGCCAAGCTCCGGCATATGGATCGTTGGGTGCGTCACGGCCGCGCGCCCGGCCCGTGCGGGCAATTCGTAATTGAAGGCGCGGGCCAGGATGCGCGCCGTGGTGGTCTTGCCGACGCCGCGCACTCCGGTCAGGATATAGGCTTGGTGAATGCGGCCGAGGTCGAAGGCATTCGACAACGTTCTGACCATGGCGTCCTGGCCGATTAAATCCTCGAAACGCGCGGGGCGGTATTTGCGCGCAAGCACGCGATAGGGAGCCTGTTTGCCGGCATGGCCTTGCGCGGCCGCGATCGCATCAAATCCTAGCCCTGGACCGGTTTCGGAATGGGCGCTCGGGGGGTGTTCCATGGCGTCCGGCATCGCGCGGGCCTTTTAGGAAAGAGGCTTGACTGAGGCCACACCAACGCCCCGCGGTCCGGCCGGGCTGCCGGACAAAGCCAAGTGGCGGCAAGGCTAAAGTGGGAGGCTGGTCAGAGACCCGCCCGGTCTCGTTAGGGCTGCTTCCTTCCGGACCTGACCCGGTTGGCGAGTGGAGCGTCCACCGCCAACCTCCCAGCACCTATTTGGACCACGCGGGGGATTTTCGCAAGCTTTGCGAATTGATGGATCAATAGCCGCCGGACGCCGTAATACTTTCGCCCGTCAGCCATCCGGAGCTATCGGAGGCTAGGAACACCGCAACCCGCGCGATGTCGTCTGGCTGGCCCAAGCGTCCAAGCGGGGTCTCCGCCACCATCCGCTTTTCAAAATCGCTTCCGATGATCCCGAGTTGATGGACGCCCTCGGTTTCCACGCCGCCCGGAGCGATGGCGTTCACCCGGATCTTCCGGGCCCCGAGCTCCTTCGCAAGCCCGCGCGTGATCGTGTCGACGGCACCCTTGGTCGCCGCGTACACGACCGAGTTCGGCACCGGATTCTTACTTACAACGGAGCTAAGGTTAATCACGCTTCCCCCGCCAGGCCCGAAATACTTCAACGCCTCCCTTGTTGCCAGGATCGTTCCAAGGACGTTGACGTTGAACTCCCGGTGGAACTCGGTCTCCGTCACGGCTTCGAGCGGCGCGAAAGCAAAGACCCCGGCGTTGTTCACCAGTACGTCAAGCGATCCGAAAGCTCTCTTCGTCTCCTCGAACAGCCGCTGCACATCTTTTGCCTCCGAAACGCTTCCATGCACCGCGATCGCCTTGCCGCCCTTGCCGGTGATTGCCGCAGCAACGCGGTCCGCACCCTCCTTGCTGGAGGCATAGTTCACCACGACCGATGCCCCGGCAGCTCCCAGGGCTTTTGCGATTGCGGCGCCAATTCCCTTCGACGCGCCCGTTACGACAGCCACTTTTCCAGTCAGGTCAGTCATCTGAATGCTCCTACTATGCAGCTATCATGCTGCTATCAATTTGACAGTTGTACAAACAACTAAGGCGTCCGGCTTCCGCTCTCGCCCCAAAAAACCCTGCGCGACGATTTTCCTGGTATCTTCAATTGGTCACGGTGGAAAGATCGATAGGCGCGGTTCGCGTTGGACGCGCTGCCGCTGCCGCCAAACAGCCGCACGCACCATCGCGGAAGCGGCACACTTTTGGGCGGGGGGCCGAAGCAAACCGGAAAAATCCGCAAAGTTGCGCTCAGACTCGCAAATTCTCATAGAGCGCGCTCATCGCCTCGAAATAGGCCTGCTCGGAAAACCTGCTTGAAACCAGCTGTCGGCAAGCGGCCGACATCTCGGCGAGCTGCGACTCCCCGGCGTCGCTCGCCACGGTCAGAGCGCGTGCTAGATCGGCAACATCGCCGGCCCGGAACGACCAGCCGGTCCGTCCCTCCTCGATCAACTCGGGAATGCCGCCGATCCGTGCGCCAACGAGCGGCTTGCCGCGCTGAAAGGCTTCGACCACGCTCATCGGACTATTCTCGTACCATTCGGACGGCAGCACGATCGCGCGTGCCGCATCGACCTCGGCCCAGAGCGCATCGCCTGAAAGGAACCCCACGAATGCGGCGGGAGCGCCGAGGGAGTTTGCAAGCGTCCGCAACTCTTCCTCCTGCGGTCCGCGCCCGGCAATGCGAACGGAAACACCCGAGGCTGCCGCCGCCGCGATCAGCGTCGCAATGCCCTTCTCCGGCGTCAGGCGGCCAAAATAGAGAAGGTGATCGCCGCCTGGGGTTGCGGCCGGCGGGGCCGCATCGGATACGAAGTTTGGAATATGCACCAGCTTTTCGGCCGGCCAGCCCCACTCGATCAATTTCTCGCGATAGAAGGCGCTCGGCGCGACGATCCGGTCGATATGCCGCGCGTAGATCCGCAACGCCTTGTGGATGGCGGACTCGACCATGATCACCCCACTCAAGGCAACGCTGCCCTTGATGCAGCGGTGGATCGCGACATTCCAGACCCGGCCGCCCTTGCAGCGCTCGCACACCCCGGACTCGTTTCGCATCGTGTAGGCCGGGCAGGCGAGCTTGAGATCGTGCACTGTCATGACCACCGGAATGCCGCGCCGCTTGAGCTCCACAAGCACCGACGGCGACAGGTGATGGTAGATGTTGTGGGCATGGGCCACATCGATCCTCCGCGTGTCGACCAGCCGCGCAAGCTTCGCCCGGGCTTCCCGCGAATAGATGATGCGCGCGGCGACGGCCGCCTTTTTCCGGAGCGGCGCCGGCGCGCCAAAATCGACGTGCTCCGCGAAATATTGGCTGTCCTCGCAGGGCAGGTTGCTCGGGTGGTGCATCGCGAAAAACGAATTTGTCCACCCGTGCCGTTGCATCAGAGCGGCGTTGGCGAAATAGATGATCTCCGAACCACCCTTCGGATAGTGGTAGGTATTGATCGAGAGCACGTGACCTTTTGACACGATTCAACTCTGCTTCATTTGTCCAATGGGCCGCTTTCGTATCGCATGGCCCTTACTTTCCCAAGAACAAGGCCACATGCCGCCGGCCACGCTGCCCCAACTACGATGGGCCGCGGCACGCGCGTTACGTAGAATCTCGCCGCGGATGATCAGCGGACCGGCCGCGGCAAGCCTGCAAAAATTGCCGGGATGGCCGCGATTTCGTGAGATTCACCGCTCGTCGCTGCCGCGAAGCACGCCGCCCAATTTCATGGCCGGATTCGAGCCGAACGCCTCGAATCGGGTCGACCAATATGGCTCACTAGCGGCGCCAACTCGCACAGCCTCAAGCTTAGCGCTAAATATTTAAGCGAATCGATTTGTGTTTGGCGAAAATGCGGCTAGAATATGGCCTGTGTAATGAGAACAGTCTTGTTTTATATTTCGATAGTTATCGCCTCGCAGGGCCGGGTGAAGGGGCTTTCCGTTGCGTATCCCGTATTTTCCCCTCGCGCTCGTTGCCGCCGCGGGCTTGTTCGCCGGCGCCGGCATCGATGAGGCGCGGGCAGGCGCCTGGCTTCTGCCTCAAGGCGACGGGCAGGTCATTGCGGACACGTTTTTTTCGGATTCCACCCAGGCGTTCGATGCGCATGGGCATCTCATTCCGGTTTCATCTTATCGGAAATTCGAACTTGGAACCTATATCGAGTACGGCTTGACGAACTGGCTGACCTTGGTCGCTGCGCCTTCCTACGACCGCATCCACAACCCCCCTCCTGGGCAGTCCTACAATGGGCTGGGCGAGAGCGAGATCGCGGCGAGAGTCGGGCTCTACCGCACGGATACGAGCGTCCTTTCGTTTCAAGCCGGGTTGCGCTCGCCCGGCGACTCGTTTGCCGATTCGCTTGGGCCGTTCGAGGTGCGCCGCGCCGCTTCCCTCGATGTCCGGGGCTTGGCCGGGCGCAATGTCGTCGTCGCGGGCATGGACGGTTTCGTCGAGGCGGAGGGGGCCTATCGCTTTTACGCCGCCGGTCAGCCGGGCGAATGGCGGATCGATCTGACAATGGGACTGCGGCCCCAGCCGCGACTTCTTGTGATGCTGCAGAGCTTCACGTCGATTGTAAACGGTTCCCTCCAGTTCGGGCATGTATCCTGGACCAAGCTGCAACCGAGCCTAGTTTATGATATCGCGCCGCAATGGTCGGTG
>JBOHJU010000093.1:0-9302 GCA_050728755.1 Methylocella sp. | reverse complement strand
CGCCGCGTTCGAAGAACGGCCAGCCCGCCCAAAGCACGACGGGCGTGGCGAGGACGAATTGCACCCAGTTCGATATGTTCTGCGAGATCAACATGTGAAGGTTGAAGAGGTGTCCGCCCATCTCCAAAGCCACCACCGGCAGGCTAAGAACGAGGGCGATCCAGAAGCGCCTGGTCATCCCGGCAAGCTCTGGATTTGGACCCGAATCCGCGCTCGCTACATCAGGTTCGAGCGCCATGCCGCAGATCGGGCAATTGCCGGGACCGGTCTGACGGATCTCCGGATGCATTGGGCAGGTGTAGATCGCGCCCTCCGGCGGTGGTGCCGGAGGTTTGGGTTTCGCGGCAATGTAGGACGCGGGGTTTGCGACGAATTTGGTTTTGCACCCCTGACAGCAGAAATAATAGGTCTGACCGTCATATTCGGCGTTATGATTGGCGCTGCGCCGATCGACATTCATGCCGCAAACCGGATCCTTCGCCATATTCGTGGCGTCGCCGATACCGCCCGAGGGGGCTTGCGGGTGATTGTGGTGTTCGTGCATCGGCTTGCTCCAAGACATTCATGCCAAATCGCCGGTCCCGCGCAGGGCGGCGCATAAGGCCGCAAACGGAGAGGCGGCTGGCTTGATCTTGAGACATAATGGCGCTCACTGCGGGTTCCAAGAGATCCCGTTTGGTTGTCGACTTTTTTGGGTGCGGCGGATGGAAACATCCGCCCCACCAAAACTTTGACCTTAGCGAGTGCGACTGGGCAGAGCGGCGAGCGCCTCCCGCCCGAGGACACGCCGCTCTTTCGGCCAGCTCCAAAAATCGCCTTGATGCGACATCGCATCAGCGAGTCGTCCCCGGTAGGATTCCTTCGGCACTTCGACCGCGCCGAGCGAAGCAAGATGCGGCGTCACGAATTGCGCGTCGAGCAGGCGGAACCCGCCCTTCACTAAGCGCGCCGCGAGATGCACGAAGGCGACTTTCGAGGCGCCGGCCTTGCGGTAAAACATGCTTTCGCCGAAAAACGCCGCGCCGAGGTGGACGCCGTAGAGCCCGCCGACTAGCGCGCCACCCGCCCAGCTCTCCACAGTGTGGACCCGGCCGGCATCGAAGAGCTGGCGATAGAGGAGTTTAATCCGGCCATTGATCCAGGTCTTTTCGCGTCCTCCATGGGAGACGGCGCATCCATCGATCACGGCGTCGAAATCACCATCGATTCTGATCTCGAAACGATCGGAGCGGATTGTCTTGGCGAGACTTTTCGATACGATCAGGCCATCGAGCGGGAAAATGCCGCGCATCTCCGGGTCGACCCAGAAAAGATTCTGATCCGTGGCGCTCTCCGCCATCGGAAATAGACCGATGGAATAGGCGCGGAGCAAAATATCGCTGGTTATTTCGAATTGGTCGCGGGGATGGCTCATCGGGCAAGACTGAGCGTCGCTTTGGACGCCGTCAAGCGCGATATGGAAGCCGGGTCTCGCGAACTGGCCTAGCCGCCTGGGCCTTGCAGGATACGGGTCACATGGCCCATCTTGCGGCCCGGCCGCGCCTCGGCCTTGCCGTAAAGATGCAGGCTCGCGCCGGGCTCGCCGAGGATTTTTGCCCAAGCAAGGACATCGTCGCCGATCAAATTATCCATTTCGACGCGCCCGCCGGCTTCCGCGCCGTGGCGGCTGGCGGCTCCGAGCGGCCAGCCGGCGATCGCCCGGATATGCTGCTCAAATTGAGAGGTGACAGCAGCGTCGAGCGTCCAGTGGCCAGAATTATGGACGCGCGGGGCGATTTCGTTGACGCAAAGCTCGAGGCAAGCATCGCCCGCGCCGCCGGTCACGAACATTTCAATCGTGATGACGCCACAATAGTCGAGCGTGTCCGCGATCAAGCGGGTTAGCCGGGTCGCCTCGGCGGCGATCCCGGGCGGCACGCGCGCGGGAACGCGGGTGAATTTGAGAATATGATTTTCATGGATATTTTCGCAGACGTCATAAGCCGCGAACGCACCGTCGGACCCCCGCGCGGCGACGACTGAGATTTCCTTGGCGAACGGCACGACTCTTTCGAGGATCGCGGGCTTGCCGCCAAGTGTGCGAAACGTCACGCCGAGATCAGCGCCTTCGCGAATCAAAACTTGGCCCTTGCCGTCATAGCCGAACCGGCGCGCCTTGAGGATCGACGGGCGGCCGATCTGGGCGATGGCGCGGGCGAGCGCGCCGGCGTCGTCCACCCGCATGTAGGGCGCCGCCTTAATTCCCGCCGCCGTCAAAAACTCCTTCTCGGCGAGGCGATCCTGGCAAACCGCGAGCGCCTCGGGGCCTGGCCGCACAATGCAGGAATCGGCGAGGATCGTGGCGGTGCGGGAGGGGATGTTCTCGAACTCATAAGTGACAAGCCCGACAGTGCCAGCAAACTCCGCCAAGGTCAGCTCGTCCTCATAGGCAGCGATCGTCCGCACGCTTGCCACGTCGAATGCCGGGCTCTCGGGGTCTTGCGCGTAAACATGGGTCTTGAGGCCGAGTTTCGCCGCCGCGAGAGCGAGCATGCGCCCCAATTGCCCGCCGCCGAGAATCCCGATGGTCGCACCAGGGACAAGTTGAAACGCCACGGTTCAGTCCTCCCTCGCGGGCCGTTCGGCCACCGCCCCGGTTTGCGCGGCGCGCCAGGCGGAGAGCCGCGCTTCGATCGCCGGATCGGCCAAGGCAAGGATCGCGGCGGCGAGAAGCGCCGCGTTGATCGCCCCGGGCTTGCCGATCGCCAAGGTGCCGACAGGGACACCCGCCGGCATCTGCACGATCGAGAATAATGAATCCTGCCCGCCCAGCGCCGTTGATTCGATGGGAACCCCCAAAACCGGAAGCGCGGTCAGCGCGGCGGTCATGCCAGGCAAGTGGGCGGCACCGCCTGCTCCCGCGATGATAATTTTAAAGCCCGCCGACTTGGCGCCTTTTGCGAAGGAAACAAGCCGCTCCGGCGTCCGGTGCGCCGAGACGATCCGGGCCGCAAAACCGATCTTGAGTGCGTCGAGGAGGGCGGCAGCATGGCGCATCGTCTCCCAATCCGATTCGCTGCCCATGATAATGGCGACGGGCATTTCTACAACGGACAAATGGCGGCCCAAAGCTTCGATGCGGCGACGTTTTGGGCATAAACGAAGGGGAGGCCCGGCGCAAGGTGCGCGGAAACGGGTTTTCCGGCGGCGGCCACCCCTCGTTTGGGGAGCCGGTGCCGCAACCGGCATTTTACGCGCCGCGACACGCTGCAAATCGACGGTGACTAACGAAGGTCGATCGTCTCTTCGACAATATGGTTGAGCGGCGCGTTCTCGGCCGTGAGCACCATCCGCAGCTTGAGTTCCGCGCCTACGACCTTGCCTTCGCGAACGACGCGCTCGATCTCCCGTTGCGAGGTGATGCCGACCACCTTGAGGAATTTGCGCAGAGCAATGTTGAAGCGATCCTCGTCCATTGCGATCCTCCCAAAATGAGTACGGGGCAAGCGTGGTCCCGCATGATAACTGATGCCGGAAATGGGCGCCAAATTCGCGCCAATTGGACAACTTTTCCGGGGCATGCTCTAGCTGTTTAGCCGATCGCGACCAGGCCTTTGGCGAAGCGCCGCCCGTTGGCGGCATATTGTGCGGCACCGTCGCGCAGGTCTCGGGCCGACGCTGCATCGAGGGTACGCATGAGGCGGGCCGGGCTGCCGACGATCAAACTGTTGTCCGGAAACTCCTTGCCTTCGGTCACCAAAGCATTGGCGCCGACGAAACAATTGCGGCCGACCTTAGCGCCGTTCATAAGCGTCGCGCCCATCCCAATGAGGCTGTTTTCGCCGATCGCGCAGCCATGCAGGATCGCGTGATGGCCGATCGTGCAATCCTGACCGACGGTCAAGGGAAAGCCCAAGTCGGTGTGCAGCAGCGATCCATCCTGCACATTGGAGCGAGCGCCAATCAATATCTCTTCGATGTCGCCACGCAGGACGGCGCCGAACCAGATCGAGACATCGGTTTCGAGCCTAACCTTGCCGATGACTTGCGCGCCGGGCGCGATCCAGAACCGGCCATCACTTGGCAGAATGGGAGAGGCGCCATCGAGCGCGTAAACCGGCATTTTCATTGGACTCCAACGGCAGGCCAATCGTCTTGGACAAGCGTGATTTCAGGTATTGCCTCAGTTTGACTTCCTGCAATGATTGGGTTTGCGAAGTTCGGAGGCCCACCTTTGCAATCCGCGACGGCCCTCGCAACGGACATGGAGCAATTTGGACGATGTCGATCGCTGGTGCACCGCAACCTTAGAGCACCGCGACTGAAAGAAGCCGCGCTACTGCGGAAAGAGTTCGCGGTAGGGCTTTGCCTCTTCAACCACGCGAGCAAACGAAGGACGTTCCAGCAGCCGGTCGAAATATCCCTTTACATTCTGATGTTTGGCGTCGAATGGCAGCACTAGATCGGCGTA
Source organism: Methylocella sp. (assembly GCA_050728755.1). Taxonomy (GTDB): domain Bacteria; phylum Pseudomonadota; class Alphaproteobacteria; order Rhizobiales; family Beijerinckiaceae; genus Methylocapsa. The sequence goes on along the minus strand of JBOHJU010000093.1, from coordinate 4,852 downwards.
AAAAAGGGCGGGCGCAGCAGCGCAGTCTGCCATGGTGAAAAACTCGCCTATAGCCCACGTTCTATTCTCCATTTGCTGCTCCAAGACTCGATAAGCAGTTCCGAGTAAAGCCTTCGACTCTTCGACCCCGTGAGTGTCATGTCGACCTTGCGGACGCAGCCTGTCGGACACGATCTTCGCCATCGGCAGCGCGACGTAGTGATCATAGAAGCGATCCCAAGTCCGGGTCAGCAAGGCAAGTTCCGCATCCATCGGCACGAGGGACGTTCGGCCCGGGTAATATTGCGCCAAATATTCAATGATGATGCTCGACTCAGGGATCGTCCGCCTCGCCGCCTCGTCGCGCAGTACTGGAAATTTCCGGATCGGCCAGATCGCCTCAAACTCCGTGCGTGATTTTTCGTCGCCAAGATCGATGACACGCGGATCGAACGGAATGTCGTTTTCGTAGAACGCGATGAGCACCTTCTGACAAAAGGAAGCGAACGGGTGAAAGTACAGCTGCAGAGACATGTATGAACAACTACCTCCCTGTTTTGTGATGCCAATAAGCGGACATTGACGCTGGAGGCAAGAATGTCGCCAATGGGTCGAGAACCGAAATTGAAACTGAGATTCTGCCTGATTTCACGATTCATGAAAACTGCCGGTCATGGTTTAATCGCCAGCGCACAGAAGTTCTTATCCCTCTCGACCACGTGCGCGCTGGCGAACCCCGCCGCCGCGAGCGCTTCAGCTAATCCGGTGTTTGGCTGCCCAGAATAGGGCGTGAAGCCAAGCGCTACTTCGCCACCAGATTTGAGAACCCGCCGCATTTCCGCTAACCCCGCCACGGCGTCGGGCCAGACCTGCATGGAGTTGATCGCCAGGGCTTTGTCGAATGTGTTGCCTGCGAATGGCAAGCTCGCCACGAAGCCGTGCCGCAGTTCCAGCTGGCCACTCTCGACTGCTTTCTTGTTCCGGGTTGTGGCCTGCGCGACCATTTCCTTGGAAGAATCGACGCCTGCGACATGTCCCGCCAGCGCCGCGCTGGACAGCAGCTGAATGCCCACGCCAGGACCAAATCCAACCTCGAGCACCTTATCGCTCGGCTGGACGTCGAGCAGATTAATGACCCAAGCGGCGCACTTCTGGTTCGTGCGCGCCATAATAGGGCCCCCTAATCTTCCCAGGAAACCTTGGGGACAGCCAAACGCGCGCATCAAAAGGCTATTTTCACGGCTCAATACGCACCCCTGGATGACAAAATCGGTTGGTCCCGATCGCCCGACTCTTCATAATTCGTCGAGATCGAAATCGAGGATCGCCATCTGCAACGTAAAGCTCTTCGCCTTGGGATCGTCCGGCGAGATCACGCCGAGAAAATCACCGCCGCTGGTCAAGTCGGCGGAATCGCCTTTTTTACCGCGCGGCACGACCGTCAATTTGCCGGTCTCGAAAAGCCGCCGCAAATAATCCTGCAACACCGGCCGCTCGACAGGAATCTTCATCTCAAAGGAGAAAGACCTGTCGCCGTCCTCGTCATCGACCGCGATCACGCCGATCCGGCGCTCTCCAAGCTGCACGTCGGCATCGTCTGGATTCCGTTTGCCGGGAGCGACCTTGATTCTCTGATTGTCGAGAGTTTTACGCAGGAACTCCTGCAATTTCCGCAATTCCGCTTTATTCACGACGCGCTCCCTCGGCAGCCCGCTCTCACCGGACCGTGAGCCGCTCACCCGGCGGCAGGGCCAAATCCCAGCCAGTAAAGTCTGCGGGCGGCAACCGTGGCCAACTGCAAATCAAAACTCTTCATTGACCGGAGTGAGAGCAAGAATCTGATCCATGACGCGCGAAGGTTCGGCACATCCCGCGTCGCCGACAATTCTCGCGGGCACGCCCGCCACCGTCTTGTTGTCCGGCACCGGACTCAACACAACCGAACCGGCGGCAACGCGCGAGCAACGGCCAATTTCGATATTGCCGAGAATTTTGGCTCCGGCGCCAATCAGCACCCCTGGCTTGATCTTCGGATGACGGTCGCCGCGCGCCTTGCCGGTGCCGCCCAAGGTCACATTCTGCAGCATCGAAACATTGTCCCCAATCACCGCTGTCGCGCCAACGACAAGACCGGTCGCGTGATCGAGAAAAATGCCATTGCCGATCCGTGCCGCGGGATGAATATCGGTTTGGAACACCTCGGACGAGCGGCTCTGGAGATAGAGCGCGAAATCTTGCCGGCCGGCGGTCCAGAGCGCATGCGCCAGCCGATGCGTCTCGATCGCGTGAAACCCCTTGAAATAGAGCACCGGCTCGATCAGCCGCGTGCAGGCCGGATCGCGGTCGACCACGGCGGCGATGTCGGCGCGGAAGGCCTCAGGAATCGAAGGATCGTCCGCGATGGCGTCGAAATAGGCCTGCTCGATGAGATCGCCCGGAAAGGCCTGGTGGGCGAGCCGTGCGCCCAGCCGGTGGATGATCGCCGCTTCGAGCGATTCCTGATTGAGGATCGCCGAAAAGATAAAGTCGGCGATGTCCGGCTCGTTGCGAACCGCGTCCTCCGCCTCGGCGCGCACCCGCGCGAACACCGGATCGGCGCGGGCAAGCATGACGACCTTTGCCGTTCCCTTGACCGAAATCATGACACGCCTCCAGGCCAACTTCGCCCTTGCGGCCGAGGCCAGCCTTCCCTCGCCTTTGCCATCATTAGCACGGCGGAAAAATTTGCGCGAGCCAAGTTTATGCGCCTTGGCGAAGATATAAGCCGCCCGGGCAAATGATCACGGGCGCTGTTCAAGAAATTCTAATACGCTGTCTTTATAGACGGTGTCTCCTACCGCGCGATTGTGGTCGCGGCCAGGAATATCCACCGCGCGCGCCCGCCTGAACAAAGCGGCGAGCTTATGCGGATCGCCAGCGATATTGTCCTTGGTTCCGGCCGCGATCAGGATGGGGAGATCGATTTTGCCGGCTTCGGTCTCGTTCAAAGCCTGGCGGGCGCCTCGCGCGCAGGCGGCGAGCGCTGTGAGATCGCTCTTTGTGGCCTCGGCGAAGGCGCGGAACATCCGCTGGATCGGGTCGGCAAGGCCGGCGAGCGAGGGCGCCTCCATCGCCTCGGCAAGAGCAAGCGGAAGCCCGGCGCGATCGACAAGGTGATGGCCGAGGCCGCCGAAGATCATGGAGCGCACGCGGCTCTTGTGCTCCTTGGCAAAAAAGGCGGCGATCCGCGCGCCCATCGAATAGCCCATCACATCGGCCGTCTCGATGCCGAGATGATCGAGCAGCGCGCGGGCATCCTCCGCCATTGTTGGCATGGCATAGGCGGCGGGATCGTAGAACTTTTCGCTGCGGCCATGCCCCCGGTTGTCGAACGCAACGACACGCCGCCCCGCCCCGGTCAAGGTCTTCACCCATTGCGGGAAGACCCAATTTACCGCATGGGTCGAGGCAAACCCATGAATGAGGAGGATCGGCTCGCAGCGATCGCCACCTGCCGGCCTCTCATCGATAAAAGCCAAGCGGACCCTATGGTCCACCACTTCGAGCATGCCTTGCTCCCATTTCGCGGCACTTTTCCCACATCGGAAGCAAGCATTTGCTTGCTCCGAACCAGAAGTTTTGCCGGATGTGGTAGCGAATTTGGCGAAATTGCGTTATCGTGTTAGCAGATTTTTCGAATTGAGCCCCGACTCCAATGAACCGTTATGAACGCCGCCCGCTCTCCGCGGGCGAAGCCGAGATCGAATATCTAAATGGCGAATTCCGGATTTTGCGTCCCGGCGCTTTCGTCCGCTGCGCGGTGACCGGAACGGAAATTAAGCTTGAGGATCTGCGCTATTGGAACGTCGATCTGCAAGAGCCCTACGCCAGTCCGCAGGCCAAGCTGCAGAGGCTCGGGATCAAGGCCGCGGGATGATCCGAACTACCTGCCGCCTCAAGCCGATGCGAGCGTCGCGCCTTTCGCCTTCTCGACCACCGCCCGGAACGCCTCCGGCTGACTAATCGCGAGCTCGGCAAGGACTTTGCGGTCGATTTCGATTCCAGCAGTGGCGAGGCCTCCGATGAAGCGCGAATAAGTGAGCCCATGCTCGCGCACCGCGGCGTTGAGACGTTGAATCCACAAGGCGCGAAAAACCCGCTTCTTGGCGTGCCGGTCGCGCGTCGCGTATTGCATCGAGCGATCGACCGCCGCCTTTGCCGCCCGGATCGTGTTCTTGCGGCGGCCATAAAAGCCCTTGGCGGCCCGCAATGTTTTCTTGTGCTTGGCGTGCGAGGTAACCCCGCGTTTCACCCGTGCCATGGCGGATCTCCGGATCGATAATGAAAGACCGAACGGCCGACGGGGCGTTCAGCCGTTCGGCAGAGAGAATCTTATGATCCTCTCGCCGTCGCTCTTGAACAGCACGGCAGTGCCGCGCAGATTCCGGATTTGCTTATTGGTCCGTTTGATCATTCCGTGGCGTTTGCCCCTCCGCGCATAGAGCACCTTGCCTGTCGCGGTGATCTTGAATCGCTTTTTGGCGCTGGATTTGGTTTTAAGTTTGGGCATTTTGCTTAAGTCTCCATCGGCCGGCACCCGCCCAAAAAGTGCCCTTGCAGCGGAACATCTGGTCCCGCCCCCGTCCTTAGATAACGAGAGAGCATGTCGAACCGAGCGAAAAGAACCGCCGTGGCAGCCCTTTTGCCGTCCGATCCAGAACCGCGCCTTATAAGCAACGAGACAAGAAAAGCAAGGCCCGCGAAAGCGGGGCCAGGGCCATTCAAAGAATCTTTCCGGTTACGGCGGCGATTGCGGCGGCGCGGTCTTCGCGGAAGTTTTCGCGGGTCTCTGGGACGGGCAACCCGGCGCGGCGGATGAACGTGAGGACGAGAT
>JBOHJU010000092.1:0-9308 GCA_050728755.1 Methylocella sp. | reverse complement strand
GTTTGCGCGTCGCTGCGGCGCCGGTAGATGAGGATTTGATTGTCGGCATCCTTGATTTCCAAATGTCCGGCGGCGGTCACCCCGGGGCAATTATTCTCATCCACCACGAAGCCGCAAACGCCAGTATTGTGGAGGCCTTGTTCCCGTAGCAGCGGACGCACCACGAAGGCGTCGATAACGATATGATGTTCTGGAGCAAGATGGATAACGACCTTCGGGGTCGTCGCCGGATTGTCGGGCATGACCCAGCCGACGATCCGCGAACCCGTATCCTCGTCGATATGGAATAACATTGCCGTCCCGCATTCCTATTCGCGGCGCCCGCGCGGTCTCCGCGATGCGCCGCCGCTCAATGTTCGATTTTGTGGTCCCTAATACCCGCGATCGCGAGCATCATGACGCTCCACAGCGAGAATCCGCATATCCCGGCGAAAGCGACCAATCGCGCGCGGCGCGGATATTCGGCGATGCCCGGTTTCTTTGGTTCGACGAAAAGCGCAAAATAGACATGCTGGTGCTCGGATTCCTGACGCGCGCGTTCGTAAGCGGCCTGAGCGACCTTCAAAAGAGTTTTCGAGAAGCGGGTCTCCAGCTCCTGCTGTTCGAATCGCGCGATGGATTGCGCCGCGGTTTTGGCATTCTTCCGATGACTCGTTAAAGCCTCGGTCAGCGAAGCGACCTCTGATTCGAGCGCCCGGATCTGATCGGAAAGCACCTTTTGCTCAGGCGCGTCGTCGGACAAAACGGTGCGGTTGGAGTCGCGGTCGCGTTCCAGAGACAATTTTTCTCGGATGACGCCCAATAAGGTGTCGCCGGAATTCTTTATCGTTTGTTTCGGATCGACGGTTCCTTCCTGGTTGCGCACATCACGCATGGTAGTGAGCGCCGCCGAATAGCGAAGGCTCGCGCTTATCAACTCCTGTTCGGCCGAAGCCATCTCGTCCCGGCGCTCCCGCGCCGCGACACGGTCGATCATCTTTTCGGCGGAAACCGAGGCCGCGCGAGCCAGGGCGAGCGCATCTTCAGGGGTGAAGGCCAGGACCCGCACGAACACGAGCCCCGAGATGCGGTCGACGCTGACGGTTATCATATCCTGCCAATAATGCCAGAGATCGTCATCGCTCTTCGACGTATCGAAGCGAGACAGCCAATCCGCCCGATCACGCGAAAATAGCGATCGCAACCAGCCGTCCCTATCGAGTTCCCTGACAACATTGCGGCTTCGCAGATAGTCCGCGGCCATGTAGGGGAGACGCCCGGCTTCATGTGTCCCAGATTTGCCGGCCTTGATCATCAGCGCAATATTGTCCGTGTCCGCGACGAGCTCCGCCGCCGATCTCACGCTAAATCGAAATTCCGCGCCATATTTGCCGGCGGCAATGAGACCGTAGTAGACCGTAGCGCACAATATGGGCAAGACGACCAGGAAGGCGAAGGACAAACCGTGCATTCGCCACGATCCGAACTGATCGATCGGGACGGAGACGCGGCGCAGATCTTCCCGCAGGACAAAATGCTCTCGCCCAGTTGACGGGTCTACCGGAATATGATCGGGGCCCGTTGCCTCGAGATTCGCTTCGTTCATCGGAATGCCGCTCGAACCGCCGCCGATACCTTGTCCTTCATATGCTGTGGTCGCGCACGCTGGCGGCGATCGCCGCGATGAGCGACCAGAAGCTCAGCGCGCTCAGCGCTGTTAGCAAAATCATGTGTGCTCGCCTCGGAGCGATCGGGCTTTGCGGTACGGTGGGATCTTCAATGGCGACGAGGTAGATATGATGGCGGTTGGCGTCTGCCTTTGCGTCGTCCAATATCTTCTCCGCGACCACGACGGCTTGCTCGGCCAGGCTCTTTTCGACATCCAGCTTATCATATTCGGCGAGCACGGCGGCGGCGGTAGGCGAATTGAGATCGGCGCCTGTGATCCTGGCTTCGAGTGTCGCGATCTGATCCGAAAGGATTTGCCGGTTTGCCGCGAGCATCTTGATTTGCGGCGCATCGGAGGCGAGTGAAGCCTTTGCGGTATCCAACTTTACTTCAACGCCGACGAGATCTCGCCGCAATGTCGCGATCGTCTCGCCCAGGGACCGCGCCAGGGCAAGCGGGTCGATCTGCATCCGCGCGTTGCGGAACTGTTCGAGACTAGCCTCGCGCGTGGAGAGCTGCGCCCTTGCGGACTTCACCTCGGCCTTGGCGCCCTCTATTGCATCGTGCCGCGCCCGGTTCAGAAGCTGATTTGCAATCATGTCGCATCGCGCGCGAATGGCGGTGGCGAGGCGCACTGAATCCTCGCGGGAAAATGTTTTGACAGTGACCGTTACGATGCCCGAAGCGGCATCCACCGACGGTTTAACCATGCTGCGCCAGTAGCGAAGCAGGTCCTCTGCCGTTCGCAAGGAAACGAACCCGGTCCAGCCGCCGATCGTCGGCTTGCTAAATATCCCCCTTAGATCGATCTCTTTTGCGAGATCGTCGATCATCGAGCGGCTAGCGATGTAATCGGCAACGATATAGACATCCTGACTGGAATTGAGGGACGCCAATCTGCCCGATCCCGACGACGCCAAGACGTCGCTGCCAGGAAGCAGCTCCGTCGCCCCGCGCACGGCAAAGCGCATTTCGGATCCGAACTGATCGGAAGCGAGGAACCCGTAAAAGATGGAACTTGCGACTAGGGGGGCGAGGACAAGGACAATGAAGCTGCGCCAAAGCCAAGACAATCGCGGGTTCGTCGTGCTCGCTTCGGCCCCGTCGATCCCCGAAAGATTGGTTTTTTGCAAGTTGTGCCCGGCCATCGCAGCAAGCCGGTTCAAGCTCTCGATCGAAAACCATTGGCGCACGCGAGGATCGCCCGCTTGCGCGCCAATGGGCGGCTTCGGCAGCTTTCCGGCAGCGGACCTTCGCGGACCTTCCAACATCGTTCCTGGCATCGCTCGGCGGCGAGGGACACGGGCTAAATCAGACATTTTCAGCAAAATTTGACGATATGCCGACAAGCTTGAAGCCTGACCCCTTCGTTTGTTTTTAGCGCGAAAGCCGCGTTAGCCAACCAGCAAAAGCAAAGGCGGAAGAATATAACATCAAGTGTGATTGAAAAGAGACACAGCATGGAATTACAACAGATACGAAAATTATTAAAGCAAATCAAACCGTTTGAGAATACATCGCTTATCCAAGAATAACTTATATTTGCCATGATAAGGCCATCAAATACGCGTATCTCCCTGTCAACAACAAAATTACATTTGCAGGTTGGCCTTTGAATTGTTATATGTTTGTTTACCGTAAGAAGTCCGCGCCTAGCGGCGCAAATAAATTATTCTTAATCTCCCGTGGGGGTTTTCCCGCCGATTTGCTTCCACAGCTCTAGGCAAAGCGCATCCGCGGCTATATGACAAGGTAACATATCACATGAGGTTTTCCGCGATCCTGTGGGAGTGGGTGCTGCTCGGTTCGAATTAGCGAATATAAATCAGGCAGGATTATGAGAAAATATCAGAGCGGTCGCCCGGCGGCGGCCAATTTGCACGGGTTGGAAATCGCGATTATTGGCCGCGCGTGCCGACTGCCCGGCGCCAACTCCGCCGGCGAGCTTTGGGAATTGCTTTCGGCGGGCCGCTGCACGGTTTCCCGCATCCCCCCGGATCGGTGGCCGTTGGAACTGCTAGCCCATCCGCGCCCGAAGGAGCGCGGCCGCAGTTATTCCTGGGCGGCGGGCGTTCTTGACGATGTCTGGGGCTTCGATCCCGCCGTTTTCGGCATTTCCCCACGCGAGGCCGAACAAATGGACCCGCAGCAGCGGCTGCTGCTCGAACTTACTTGGGAAGCTCTCGAAGATGCCGGAATTCGTCCCTCGGACATTGCCGGAGCGGAAACCGGAGTGTTCGTTGGCGGCTCGGCGCTCGATTACGGCAACCTTAGGCTGCATGACGCCGCCGCCGCGGACGCCTATTTCGCCACAGGCAATTCGCTGGCTATTTTATCAAATCGAATTTCCTACGTTTTCGATCTCCATGGGCCAAGCTTCACAGTCGATACGGCGTGCTCCTCGTCGCTCGTCGCATTGGATGCAGCGGTCGCGGCGATTCAATGCGGCAGGATCGACACGGCGATTGTCGGCGGCGTGAACATCTTGGTCAGTCCCTTCGGCTTCATCAGCTTCTCGCAGGCCACGATGCTGTCGCCGACAGGTCTTTGCCGGGCATTTTCGGCGAAAGCCGACGGCTACGTTCGCGCCGAAGGTGGAGTCGTCCTCGTCCTGCGCGCGCTCGGCGCCGCTCGCGCCAGCGCCGCTCGCATCCATGCCGTGATTGCTGGTTCGCACACCAATTCCGACGGCCGCACGGCCGGCATCTCCTTGCCCTCGAAGACGCATCAGGCTGCGCTCCTTGAACGGGGCTATTTGAAGCATGGCTTTAATCCAGACGCGATTGCCTTCATCGAGGCGCATGGGACGGGAACGCGCGCCGGCGACCCAATCGAGGCGGCCGCAATTGGCGAAGTCTTGGGCCGGCGGCGCTCCCTGCCATTGCCGATCGGTTCGATCAAGACGAATATTGGCCATACCGAACCGGCATCTGGCCTCGCTGGATTATTAAAGGCCATGCTGGCGCTCGAGCACAACGAATTGCCGCGCTCGCTACATTTCGATGAACCAAATCCCGAAATTCCCTTCGCTGATCTCAATCTTTTGGTCTGCGCCCAACCCCTAGCGCTGCCCCGCAATGGCCGCGTCCGTTATGCCGGCATCAGTTCGTTAGGTTTTGGCGGCACCAATGCGCATGTGATCCTCACCGACCCGCCACGTGTCGCGAAACGGGACGCCCAGGCGATTGCGCCTCGGTTTTTGCTGCTTTCCGCGCAAAGCCGGGATGGCTTGGCGGACCTCGCGCGCCAATATTCGGTTCGGCTCGCCCGTGCCAGCGTCGCGGAAACGCAGCGAATCGTCGCGGCGACGGGCCATCGGCGCGAACTCCATTGCGAACGACTAGCGATCCCGCTTGGCGGGCCCAAGGCTTTGATCCAGGCGCTGGACCAAGCTGGCGGCAAAAATGCCTTGGACTCGACGGCCATCACCGGCACCGCGGTTGCGCGCTCCGCGCCGGTCGCCTTCGTGTTTTCGGGCAATGGCGGCCAATGGCCGGGCATGGGCCGGGCCGCCTATGAGGCGGACGCGGTTTTCCGTGAGCAATTCAATGCGATTGATCACATTTTCCTGGGCCTCGCAGGTTGGTCCCTCGCCGAAACAATGTTTGGTTCCGGCATCGCCGCGCTTCTCAAGAAGACCAGCGTAGCCCAGCCGCTCATCTTCGCGATCCAGGTTGCGGCGACGCGTTGCCTCGCGGAGCTCGGTCTCGCCCCGGCCATCGTCCTTGGCCACAGCTTGGGCGAAATCGCCGCCGCGGAGGCCGCGGGTATTCTTGACCTCGAAAGCGCTGTCCGGGTGATTTACTTCCGCAGCCGCCACCAGGAGGCAGTCCGCGGCGCCGGCGGCATGGCCGCCATCCTTGGCCCGCAGGAGGTGATCGAGTCACTGGTCCGCAAATCGCCCGGGCTCGCCATAGCGGCGTACAATTCGCCCCGCAGCTTCACGGTCGCGGGTCCGCTTTTCGCTTTGGATCAAGCCGCCAAGATCGGCCGCGCCCATAAAGCGCGGATGCGCCGCCTCGATCTCGCCTACCCGTTCCACACCGATCTCATGGCGCCTGTAGAGGCGCCTTTCCTTGCCGATCTCAAAGGGCTTCGGCCAGGATCGAACCGGGCAAGCTTTCTATCGACGGTGGACGCCGGCGTTGTTTCCGGTCCCGGCGTCGACGCAAGATACTGGTGGCGCAACGTCCGCGAGCCGGTGCGCTTCATGGAAGCCGTGCAGCTCGCGATACGCCTTGGGGCGCGTGTGTTTGTCGAGATCGGACCTGGCCCGGTGCTGCTCTCCGACCTTAGAAGAATTGCCGAGCAATCGGAAACGCCGATTGCCACGCTCGACTTGCATGAGCAAAAGCCAGCCTCCGGCGACCCGTTCCGCCGCGCGGTTGCGCTCGCCTTGTCGCTTGGCGCGCGAATCGATGCAAATATCGCGTTCGGCGACGATCCAGGCCCGGTGCCGAACCTGCCCACCTATCCGTGGCGGCGCAAGCCCTACCGGCTGCCGGAAACCTCCGAATCGACGGGATGGCTCCGCGTGCGTCCATCGCATCCGCTCATTGGCGCGCGTTTTTCCTCCGATTCGCTCGAATGGCGCGCGCAGCTCGACCCGCTGCTCGTGCCCGGCCTTGCCGATCATCGCATCGACGGGCAAGTTCTTCTTCCAGGTGCCGCCTTCGCCGAAATGGCGCTCGCGGTTGCGCGCGATTGGACCGGCGCGGAAACCGCGGCGATCGACGGCCTCGAAATCGCCCAGCCGATGGTGTTTGCCCCGAACTCGTCGCGCGAGATCCTATGCCGGGCGGCGCCGGGCACCGGCATGATCGAGATTATGAGCCGGACGCGGTTGAGCGACGCTCCTTGGGCCCCTCATGCCAAGGCCAAAGTGATCTTTAAACCGGCGCCACCCGCCGCCATTCCCGCAATCCCGAGGCCGCGCGCAAAGCGTGTCTTAGCCGCCGATCTTTATGCGGCAGCGTGGCGTTCGGGCCTCGAATTTGGCCCCGCCTACCGACAAGTCTTGGCCGCCTCGCGTGTCGGCGAAGATGTCATCCTCGTCGATCTGGTCACGGCAGAGGCTATCCCGGAGTATGGTCTCGATCCAACCCGCCTCGATGCGTGTTTCCACGGTTTGATCCTGCTCTTTGCGGACAATGCTTCGAGCTCCCGGCCCGCCGCCTACTTGCCTGTCCGCTTCGGCGAGATAAGGCTGGAAAAGCCTGGCGCCGCGATCGCGCGGGCGCGGATCGACGTCCGCCGCCGCGATGCGCGCGCCATCGTCGCCGATTTTACGCTGATCGACAGCGATGGCGGCCTGATCGCGAGGTTGCAAGAGGTGCGCTACCAAGCGGTCCGTCCGCGCGGGGCAGGCGATCACGCCGGCCATTTTCTCATGCCAACCTTGATCCTCGCCGACGAGCCAACGGCAACGCCGCGCGATCCTCCCCTCTCGCTCGAACTGCTGATCAAGGCGGCGATCCCGGAGGCGGCCGCCGCCGGAGAACCCTTGCCGCCGGATTTGATGTTGATCGAGGGGTGGGCTACCGCGGCCGCCCACCGACTCGCTTGCGCGCTGGCGGTTGACGGCGCGATCGCCCCGGACCGGCTGATCGCGGCCGGACGTTTCCCGGCGGCGCGGCGCGGGTGGCTCGTCAATTTGCTGGTTGCGCTCGAAAGCAGCGGTCTCGTCCGTTCCGACGGCGAACTGTTCGTTTTGGCCGATGGCTTCCCACTTCCCGCGCCAAGTGACATTTTGTGGACGATCGCCGCGGAGTACCCGCGCCGGTCCGCCGAGCTTCTGCTGGCTGCTCACACCAGCGCCACGGTGGAGGCCTTGGCACGGGGCGAAAGCGAGATCGCGCCGATAACCGGCGCCATGGTCGAGTCGTTCGAAATCGGTTCGATCTCGGTTGTCGCGGCGGCGAGGCTCCTTGCCAAGCTCTTGCGCCGCTTGGAGGAATCCTGGCCACGCGACCGGGCGCTACGGATCCTGCAGATCGGCCATGGACCTCTGTCGTGGCACGCGGCGGCGCTCGCAAATGCGCACGGCGGACGGCTGACGATCGTCGATCCCGATCCCCGCCGTCTCGAACGCGCCCGACTGGCTTTCACGCGGGAGCCAGGGATCTGCTTTGCGGACGGCCCCGAAAATCTCACCGGCGGCGGCTTCGATTTCATCCTCGCGGCGGATGCCCTGCACCGGGTCGCGCCGGACGCCGCGCTGCTCGCACGGGTTGTCGAAGCGATGGCGCCCGAAGCCTTGCTCGCCGCGATCGAGCCGGCACCCTCGCTATTCCGCGATGTTGTCTTTGGTTTCATAGGGGACCGATCTTTTGGCACGGAGGCCGAGAAAGAATCGTTTTCCTCGCAGTCCGATTGGGCAGCGCGATTCGCGGCCACGTCGCTGCGCGGCCTCGCCGTCAAGACTATCAAGACCGCAGCCGGACCGGCGCTTCTCGTCGCCGGACAAAGGCCGGCATTCGCCAGTCGGCGAAACCATCCGGCCAAAGTGCTGATCGCCAGCCGGGGCGACCCGCGACAAGCAGAAATCGCCGGCACGCTTTCGAGCTTGCTCGGGGCCGCCGGGGTCGACTGCACGATCGCAAATGAGCGCGCGTTCGAACAGCGCTCTTTCGCGGATGCCGACACGATCGTCTTCCTCGCGCCCATCATGGCGGACGGCGCGACATCCGCCGGCCATCTTGCGGAGCGATGCCTGACTCTCAAAAACTTCGCGGCCCACTTCGGAAAACACAAGCGGCGGGTTTGGATCGAAAGCCCCGGAGCGCTGCGCGCCGTGCCGGGCGCGGCCGATCCCGTCGAGACCGGATTTTGGGCCTTTACACGCAGCTTCGCTAACGAATTTCCGGCGCTTGACGTGCGGCGGGTCGATCTCGACCCCGGCTTACCAGCTCGCGTCAAGGCGCGGCGGTTTGCCGACATTATTCTTTCAGGAACGGCCGAGACGGAAATCATTCTCGACGCGCATTGCACCAGGGTCGTGCGGTTGCAAGCACCCGATTCCGTGGCCATGGCGGCGCAAGAGGCGCCCGCTCCAGCGAGCCGGCTCGAAAAGGGCGAAGGGACCGGCCTCGACCGCATCCGCTGGACGCCGGTCGAGCGTCGGCCGCCCGGACCTGGGCAAGTGGAAATTGCCGTGGCGGCAACCGGCCTTAACTTCCGTGACGTCATGTGGGGGCTTTCGGTTTTGCCAGACGAAATGCTCGAAGATGGGTTGGCTGGTCCAGCCCTCGGCCTTGAATGTGCGGGCCATATCGTCGCGACCGGAGCGAATGTCGAGAGCTTCAAAACCGGCGATGCCGTTGTCGCCATAACCGGGGGAGCATTCGCCACCCACGTCACCGTGGACACAAGGACGGTGGCAAGGGTCCCGGAGGGCCTGCCGCTCGAAGCCGCCGTCACCCTCCCTGTTGCCTTTCTCACCGCCTATTATGCCCTGGTCACTTGTGCCCGTCTTACCCGCGGCGAGTGGGTTCTTATCCATGGCGGCGCGGGCGGCGTCGGCCTCGCGGCTTTGCAGATCGCTCGCTGGCGCGGCGCGCGGGTCATCGCGACCGCGAGTTCGATTGAAAAACGCGACCTCGCCGCGGCGCTCGGCGCCGAACATGTCTTTGACGCGCGCGCCCACGGTTTCGTCGATGGCG
>JBOHJU010000091.1:0-9352 GCA_050728755.1 Methylocella sp. | reverse complement strand
TTCGAACATCGCGCCAGAGTAGGACCAGTCCGCCTCCGCCGCAACACGGGCGCCGTTTTGGCGCAGGGAATTCGTATGTCGAGTTTGGGCCGCCAGTCGCAGCAAGGAACCACAGGTGCCAGTTGCCGCCTCCACTCGCGCGCGATTACGGGCCCCGTCGAGGAGGTCCCAAGCAAGCGCGCCATGCCCCGCAAAGCGGCCTGCGGCGGGACGGCGTTCTCCGTCCGGTGGGTGCCACACGCCCCAAGCGTTGCGCCGGAAACGGGGCAGGCCGCGCCCCTGCACGTACCGCCGTGACGCTCGCGCATGGGAGCATTCAGCTACGAGAGCGGAGATACGAGGCCCCGGCGGACCCGGGGTCGTCGCCGATCCTATTTGCCGCGAAGCTTATCCTTCAGTCCCCCCAGCACATTCTGAATTTTGCCGGCGGCCTTGTCGCCCTTGCCTTCCGATTCAAGCTTGGTGTCACCCGCGGCTTTGCCGGCGGTTTCCTTGACCTTGCCTTTCGCCTGTTGTGCCGAGCCCTCGATACGATCCTTGTCCATGTCGTCTTCCTTTCGTTCAATGAGAGGACATCTCGATTTGCCTCGAGACCCTATGGCAATGCAAGAATACCGGAAAAGTTCCGTTCTCCGTGGTGGGCTGGCTTCGCTACACGATTTGGCGGCAAGGGGACCCGAGAGAGCCGGCAGCCTTTCGTCGATCAGCGGCGGGGAACCAAAGGTTCAGCATCGCGTTGCCTACGCTCCACCACCACCACAGTTTTCCTCAAACGTCGGAGATCAAATATGGGCTTAGGGAAAGGCGCACTGCTTTGGCTGATTGGAGTTCCGATTCCTATCATTATTCTGCTAGTGTTGTTTTGGCGCTAGTCCGGCTTCAAAGCCGTGCCTGGACAGACGGAAAACGCCCCCGGCTAAACCAAGCCCGCTGGCGGAAGCGAGCCGTTCGCTCCCGCCAGCCCTGTCAATGGAGAACGTGAATGTTGAATCTACTTATTGGCGCGCTCATCACTTTCGTGGTTGTCATTCTCGTGCTGTACCTTTTGGAAATGTTGCCTATCGACAGCCGCGCAAAGCAGATCGTGCGCGTGATTGTGATCATCATCGGCATCATCTCGCTGCTAAAGTATCTTGCGGTCTTTTGAGGCTTGGCTGTTTCAAACCTCGACCTCATCCTTGCATAGCACCCGCCCTTCTGTCAGCATCTTCGCCTGCGCCACGCCAAGACGCGGTCCGAGCTGCTGCAGAAAATGGAATCTGCCGCTTTAGTTTCCAGAGACGGTTTGGTGCTTCGTCTCAGCCGCCAGCACGAGAGTGAACGGCCCGCGCTCTTTCGCCGGCGCGCTCCTGGTGGCCTCCAATTTCTCACATCGTGAGACGCTCCACGGGCACCGAGAGGCGAATAATCAAGCCTTTGGGTTTCCAGTCGTAGGAAAGCTGACCGCCAAACTGACCTGTCACGATCCGGCGCACGAGCGAGCCTCCGAACCCTTCGCGTTCCGGCTGCCCGCCGAGGGATGGGCCGCCATGCTCTTTCCAGATCAGCAGAAGTTCGCCCTCCTGCACCGACCAGTCGATGTGGATGTAGCCCCCAGGAGTCGATAGAGCCCCATACTTGACCGCGTTCGTCGCGAGTTCGTGCATTATAAGAGCAATGCTCGTGACGGAGTTCCCGCCGATCGACAGACTCGGCCCGGTGACGATGTAGAACCCGTGGCCTTTGATGCGTTCCGGCTCGACGTAGGGAGCAAAGATCGTTTGGACGAGAGCATGCAAAGTCGTGTCCTTGCACGCTTCCTCGCCCCCGTTGATCAGGCCGGGCCGCGTGAGCCCGTGGGCGCGGGCCAGCGCGCCGAGCCTTTCCCGGACCGCCTCGGCCATGTCCGCTGGAGTGTGCGCGGAACGCGCGCTCATCGTCACGAGGCCACTAGCCAGGGAGAAAAGATTCTTGACGCGATGGCTCATCTCTCTGAGGAGAAGACTCTGTTGCTCCTGAGCGCGCCGCCGCTCGCTGATGTCTAGCGAAATGGCGACTACATGTTGCGGGCGGCCGGAGCCATCCCGAGCAAGGGAAACAGTGTTGCTGACCCAAATCGCCGAGCCGTCTTTACGGAGATACCGCTTCTCGATAACGAATGGCGCTCCTTCGGCGGTCATGCGCCGGAATAGTTCAAGGTTGCGCGGCAGGTCCTCCGGATGGGTGAGTTCCTGCATTTGCATTCGCAGAAGCTCGTCGCGCGAATAGCCCGTGATTTCGCAGTAGCGTTCGTTGACCAACTCGAAGCGGCCGGTCAGGTCCGTCTGGGCGATGCCTGCTTTGGTCTGATCGACAATGGCGCGCAACCGCTCTTCGCTCTCGCGCAGGGCCGTCTCGGCTTGTGCGCGCTCAAGGAGGTCAGCAGCCTGCCGTGCCAGCACGTCAAACCGTTGCAGATCGGTTTCAGATGGCTCGTGCGGCTCGCGCCAATGCGTCGAAATCATCCCGAGCAGGTGGCCGGAGCGTGAAAGCAGAGGCGTGCTCTGCGCGGCATGAATGCCGGCTTCTAAATACGAGGCTCGATCCTGCGTGCCGGCCATAAAATCGCATGTCTCGACATTGGTGGCGATTGCTCGCTCCCTGGTGCGCAAAGCCATACCGCAGGTGCAAGCTGAGTCCGCACGTACCCTTTCCCAGAACTTGGCGGCCTGCGGACTGAATCCATGGGCCGCCAAGAGGTGGAGCTCGCCCCTGTCGTCGCGTTCTGGATGCAGCAACTGGATGCTGGCGCAGTCAGAGCACATGATACGGGCGGCGGCATCGACGAGTTTAGCATAGAAGCTTTGTACGTTCTGTTCGTGGACCAGCTCTGTGCTGATGCGCTGCAATAGTTGGGCGGCTGCGAGTTCGGCTGAAAGCCGCTCCTCGCTTTCGCGCAGCGCTTCTGCCATCTCCTTCTGCTCGTGGATTTCCGTGTTCGAGCCGACCCACATCGCGATGGCCCCGGACCCATCCCGCATGGCGCGGGCGCGGCTGAGATGCCATCGATAGGCGCCGTCGGCGCGCCGGAAGCGGTGGGTGAATTCGAAGGGCTCGCCGGTCTCGATCGAGTGCCGCCAGCGCCGGATATTCTCTTCGACATCGTCGGGATGGACGAGCTGCGTCCAGCCCCAATCGCGGATTTGATTGGATGGCAACCCGGTGAACACTTTCCATTGCTGGTTTAAATAATCGACATCTCCGCTCGCCGTCGCAGTGAAGATCTTCTGCGGCATCGTCTCTGCCATGAAAAGGAAACGCTGGGCAGTTTCCCGTGCCGCATATTCGCTCTCCGTGCGCTGGGTGACGTCCGTGCAGGCGCCAACCAGGTAGGTGGGGTTACCCTCGGCATCCCGCTCCATCTTGGCGCGGTCGGAGAGCCAATGAATGGTCCCGTCCGGATGGACGACCCGGAATTCCATCTCGAAGTCTGCCCCTTTACGGCAGCGATTGATTGCGGCAACGAGGCGCGGCACATCGTCCGGATGGACGCGGCCAATCAAATCCTCAGTGTCTCGCACTGGCTCGCCGGACGCAAAGCCAAACAGACGTTTTAGATTGTTGTCGAACGCTAGGAACTCGCCCGTATGCGGATTCCAGCGGAAAGTGCCTGTGCCCGAGGCCGTAAGCGCGATGTTCAATTGCTCCTGACTGTGGCGCAGCTCCTCAACCAAGGCATCTTTGGCGGCGAGTCCGGCGCGCGCTTGCAGACGTAATTCCAGTTGATCCATGACCAGGGAAGCGAGATCCTCGAGCAGCGCGATTTCCTCCGCGCTGACCTCTCGCGGCTCCTTGTCGATCACGCAGAGAGTCCCGAGATTAAACCCGTCGCTTGTCCGCAGCGGCACTCCAGCATAAAACCGCAGACCAAATTCACCTGCGACGAGAGGATTGGCGAGCGCATGCAGGTCGAGTTTCGCATCCGGCAAGATACGTGGCTCGCCCCGTAAGGTTACGGAAGCGCAAAGGCCCGGATCGCGCCCGATCTCGGTGACGCTCACTCCATGGCGGGACTTGAACCAAATGCGGTCGTGATCGACGACGCTGATAATGGAAATCGGCACATTAAATAGACGCGCGGCAATGGCCGTGATCCGGTCACAAGCGCCATCCGGGGGAGTATCGAGAATATCGTACCGCCTGACCGCGGCAAGCCGTTCTGGCTCGTTCGCTGGAATGACGCCGTCGCGCAATGCCGTGCCGGCGTGCGCTCCGGCGGGTAACGAATGCCCACGCCCAAGCAGACGTACTAAATCTGATTCTTCGGGTGAAAGACTCACGCGAGCGTTCCCTCGGTTTCCTGTTCGCGGCACGGAACTCCTCCGCCGGGACCCTCCGTCTGTGGTGTTCACCACATTATAGCCATTTTATCTAAGGCGCAACTACCGTTTCGATTCCCCCCAAATCCCCTACTGAGCCTGACTCCTCAGCCGGTGAACTTCACGAAAACCTCCTATATCCCCCTCATTTTGCTGGATCGATTCGCGGCATCGAACTTCGCGCCCCGCCGCGCCACAGCTCTAATCTAGATTGCCGTTCTGCTCCGGCAAAGGGCCCGCCGCCAGTCCTTTTCGCCATATTGCGGCCATATTTTCTAAGCCGCAACTGTCCGTTCCAGTTCAGCCCATGTTTTGGGGGCGCAACCGTCGCAATGCGGATGGCCTATAGCTGACCGGTATTCCTTCCCTCATCACGAGATATTGACCGCGACCGCCGCGTACAACGCGACCTTCGCGCGAGGAACCAAGATGCAGCGCAGGTGTTTGAAAGCCGTGCAAATCATTGCGCTCAAACAGAAGGAGAACCCCATGTTACGTAAGCTCGCTATGTCCGCCTCGGCCCTTGCTCTCGCCGGCGGCCTTTCGGTTGCGCAGGCGGAAACGATGACGAATCCATCGAGCAATCCATCGCCGAGCAATCCATCGCCGAGCTATCCATCGTCGAGCTATCCGCCGAGCGGCCGCTCGATGTCCGCGACTGCGGCATCGTCGCTTTCGACGCCGCATTGGTTAGCGTCCGATATCTATAAGGCGGATGTCTATGACAATGCCCAAGATAAGATTGGCACAGTCACCGATCTCGTCATGGATAGCAACGGGGACGTCACGACGGCGGTCGTTAGCGTTGGCGGCTTTCTCGGCGTTGGCGCGAAGGACGTGGCAGTTCCTTTCGATGCCCTAAAGGTTCAATCGCGCAACGGCAAGGATTGGCTGGTTCTCAATGAAACCAAAGACCAGCTCAAGGCGACTCCGGCCTTTGATAAGACCAGTCAAATGTGAGGACAAAAGCCCGACTGTTTACGCTAGAGCGCGTCCCGAGCAAATGGAACCATTTGATCGATAAGGACCCGCTCAAAATCAAAGAGTTGGAGCATGTCCTGATCGAAAAAGTCGAGCAACTTTTTCGGGACATGCTCTGACGTTGGAACCAACCCAGCTCAAGGACAGTTAAAGGCGCAAGGTGCGGCTGAAGCCGCACCTCTCAAGGTACAAGGAGTTTGCAATGGATTGGAATCGCATCGAAGGAAACTGGAAGCAGTTCAAAGGCAAAGTCAAGGAGCAATGGGGTCATCTTACGGATGATGATCTCGACAAAATCGCCGGCAAGCGCGAACAGCTTGAAGGCAAGATCCAGGAGCGCTCCGGCATCGGCAAAGACGCGGTGCGCAAGCAAGTCGACGATTGGCTGAAGAATCAGTGATCGGTTCGTGACCGCACCCGAGCGAACGCCGAATGCACGACGGCGAAGACCGCATCGGTTTACTTCTCTTGCCCGATGCGGGCCTTCAACGGGCGCGATAAGGCGGCCGGAGAGTGTGCAACAGTGAAGGAAACCACGAAAGGCATTCCGCCATTGTAGTAGTCGTCCTCCTCAGGCTGCTCATTGGCGAGGCGTCGGCCAGACCGCTAGTGGCGCGATCAGCTGTGGCCAACAAAGCCGCGGCGATGCGCAAGCGCCATGCTTCATTATGAGCGCCAGACACCATGATTGCGTTCATTCCCCGAATCGTTCCAGCGCATGGAACTTTGCTCCTATACCGCGATTATAGTGGGCTAGGAACAACAAAGGAGATATGAAATGCTTTCAACTATCCTGATCGTCATACTCATTCTGCTGCTCATTGGCGCGTTGCCGAGCTGGCCCTACAGTGCGGGTTGGGGCTACGCGCCGGGTGGGTTGCTTGGCACGATACTTGTGATCGTTGTGATTCTTGCCCTAATAGGAAGAATATAGGTTAGGCCAAGAAACCTTCGATTTTCTGGCAGGGATTGATAAACCGCGAGGGGGCGTCCCTCGCGTGTCTGTCTTCTCCGAGCTTCACAAGCCGCCGAGTGCGCAGATGATCGTCCATTCGGCATCCCGCACCGGCTGGACCGAAAGCCGCGCGTTGGTGACGAGCGCCATTTTTGCCAAGCGCGGATCGGCCTTGATGGCATCGAGGCTGACCGGCTTTTTCAATGCCTCGGCCGCGCGCACGTCGACCATTCCGAACTTGCCGGTTCGATCCGAGGGATCGGGATAATAGGTTTTGATAATTTCGACGATGCCAACGATCTCCTTGCCTTCGTTGGAATGATAGAAAAAGGCTTGCTCACCAACCCGCATCGCCATCAAATTCAGCTTGGCGCTGTGATTGCGGATGCCGTCCCAACAGGTCCCCTTCCTGCCGGCTCTTATTTGATCGTGCCAGGACCATTTGCCGGGCTCGCTTTTGATCAGCCAATGGGCCATCGGTGCGTTCTCCGTTCGCCAGGGAAGTTGTTCGGGGATTATAACAACGGGCGCGCGAGGGAACAATTGACGTTTGCGCTCGTTCCCCAGTGGGGCCGCCGTCTCGAAGGAGCGAAATGATGACCGCAAAAGCAAAGGCCAAAGCTCGCAAAAAGCCAGGGATTCACGAAAGGCCAAAGCGAGAAAGCCCGGGCAAAGATCGGGAAAAGCGGCTCGATCGCGAACTTGCCGAAAGTTTTCCGGCAAGCGATCCGCCATCCCTGACGCAGCCCGGTCTTATACCGGGCGGCCCCGAACGCAAAATTCCCGGCCGTAAATAATGGAAAAGCGATTGGCGCGTGGCGGCATTTTTTCCGATTTTGGCGGCGATGACTTCATGGTGATCAAACCAAAGCAAGGCGTCGATCCCGCGCTCGTGAAGCCCGCTCCAGTGCCAAATCCCAATTCGGCGCCGGTCAATTCCGCCGGCTGGAACACGGGGTGGCCCTCCCGGTGGGGAGCCAAAATAAATTCTGGTTGAAGACTCAAGCGGGAGACGGTAGGCCCGCGCGGCTAATCGTCGCCCACGAACTCCGCCTTGGCGGGCCGCGCGAGCAAGGCCGCGATGGCTTCTTCGACGCCAATCCGTTCGGCGAGCACCGCATCGACGGCCGCCGCGATCGGCATGTCGATGTCCTTGGCATGGGCCAGATCGACAAGCACGCCGCACGTATGCACGCCTTCGCAGAGGCCGCTTCGCGCCATCGCTTCGACGGGCGTCAATCCCTGCCCCATCGCGACCCCGAGGGCATAATTCCGCGACATCGCCGATCTGCAGGTGAGGAATAGATCGCCGAACCCCGAAAGACCCATCAAGGTAGCCGCCCTGGCGCCATGGACTTGGCCGAAACGGCTGAGCTCGGCGAAGCCCCGCGTGATCAGGGCCGCCTCGGCGCTCGCCCCGAGTCCGCGGCCGGCCGCAATCCCGCTCGCGATGGCGAGAACGTTTTTCGCCGCGCCGCCGATCTCGACCCCTCTAACGTCGGACGACGAATAGAGCCGGAACGAGGGCGCCGCCAGCCTACCCGCGAGCGTGGCCGCGAGATCGCCGTCGCGCGCGGCGAGAGTAACGGCGGTTGTAAGGCCTCGCGCCACGTCCGCGGCAAAGCTCGGGCCGGAAAGAATGGCTGGCGGATTACCCGGCAGTACCCCCGCCGCGACTTCGGTCAAGAACAGTCCGGTCGCGTGCTCGATGCCCTTGGCGCAAACGACGACCGGCACGCCGCCCGCCGTTATATGGGGCGCGAAAATTTCCAGGACCGGCCGCAGCGCCTGCGCTGGGACCACGGCGAGAACGAGTTCTGCGCCTTGGGCTTCTGCCGGTTCCGCGATGGGGCGGACATTCGAGAGGAGCGGCACGCCTGGAAGATGCCGCGCATTGACTCCGGTTGCCCGCATTTCGGCGACATGCGCGGCGTCGCGCGCCCAGAGCGTGACTTCGATCTCCGCCTCATTGGTAGGGCGGGCGGCAAGGTTGGCGAGAGCCGTGCCCCAGGCGCCGGCACCGAGAACGGCGACCTGGCGTTTACGGTTTGCTGCCATCGAATGCTTCCTCGCTCCCCCTGCTATTGCCGGCTGGCCGCGCGACGATCTTGACGCGAACGGGGGCTTGGCGGCTAGACCGGCTTTCGCAATAGGCCGGCCTTCGCAATAGGAGAGTGTCTATGCTATGCTCTTAAGGAAATCTTGTAGCCCGGTCTTGCCTGGCGGCGTGCCGCGACGGCGGTGCGGAACGAATTGGGTAAGTTTTGCTCCCATGTCAAATCTAGCACGGTTTCCCGCAGCCACCGGCAGCTTGCCGCAGCCACGATTCCGCTTCGTTTGCTGTGGCCGAAAATTGTTATCGCTCGCGGAGCTGGGCGCGATATATATCGGATCCTGCCTGCGAAAGGGCTGCGCTCGGATTTGCGGCCGAATCGCGCACCGCCACCGGATTCGTTGCCGCCGCGCAATCATAACCTTAAAGCTTGTCGCCAGACCCTTATGGCGGACAGCTTTCCTAAAATCGAACCTGCTTTGTATTATTGTGAATTTCAATATTGGCGATTGGCCCGGACTTGACTTTTCCTGGCCACGCAGGGCTAAAGTGGCTGCGACAGGCCGGCGCGCATCTCTGTTCTTATCACTCTCTTCACTTTGATTATTTGGAGTGCCGAGCCGTTACGTGCTGCTGTTCCCCTCTTCGCAAGCATGCATCTCCCCATTAATGATCCCGTCGCCCTCACAGACGAACCTAATTTGCGTTTCGTGCCTATCCCCGTACAGATCATTATAGGCGACAATTCCCCATGCGTAGACGCCAGCTCGCCCATATTTCAATTCATTCTCCTCCCAAGGCGACAGAGTGCCGATGGGCACTCGCTGAATAGATTCGCGGCTCGGAGGCAAGTCCTCGATGCCTTTCCTTATCGCAGGGTCTGGATCGGGCAGCACAGATATCATACCAATCGCCCTAAGTTTTGACCTGTGCCCATTTTCTGGTTCCTATTGAGGTAATGAGCTCGGATTTGGCCATCAGGGCGTTCCAGGCGTCGCAACAGGCGTCAAGAATTGCCTCGTAGCT
>JBOHJU010000090.1:0-9416 GCA_050728755.1 Methylocella sp. | reverse complement strand
CGCCAGCAGTGCAGGCCGTTCCGGCCGCCGGTGCGCCGGCCAAAGCCCCGTCAAAAGGCAAGAAATAGTTTCCCGCGTTTGGGCCGGATTTTCGCGCGCGAACGTCAGTAAAGCTCCCGAGCGGGCGCCATGTTACTCTTCGGCGGCCTTGGCAATCCGGGAAAGGCCTTTTCCGGCCATCGCCACAATGCCGGCTTCATGGTTGTCGACGCAATCGCGCGCAGCTACCATGCGACGGCGTTTCGGGCGCGCTTTCAGGGTCTCGTCAGCGAGATCGTGCTCGAAGGTGAGCGCGTGATTCTGCTCAAGCCGCAGACCTACATGAACGAATGCGGCCGCTCCGCCGGCGCGGCGGCGCGTTATTACCAAATCGATCCGTCTCACATCGTCGTCTTTCACGACGAGCTCGATCTGCCGCTCGGCAAGGTGAGGGTCAAGTCCGGCGGCGGCAATGCCGGCCATCATGGCCTTAACTCCCTGACCGAACATCTCGGCAACGACTACCGGCGCGTGCGGATCGGCATTGGCCATCCCGGCGACAAGGCGCTGGTGCACAATTATGTGCTGAGCGATTTCGCCAAGGCGGAGATCCCTTGGGTCGAGGCTTTGTGCAGCGCGATCGCGAGCCATACCGGGCTTTTGGCCAAGGGCGAGGACGCCGCATTTCAATGCAGGATTCATCAGGCCATGGAAACCGCCGGTTTCGGCAGGGCGGCGCTGAGCTAGGGTTAAGACCTGATTAACCATGTTTTGATGCAAGAGGTTGGTCAACCGATTTGGGGGCTAACCGATGGAATCGCATTTGTTTTGGTTGGACGACCGGCAATGCGCGAAGATCGCGCTCAGCTCCGCCCGTGCCGGAAAGTTGCGCGCTATCGTCGGGCTTTACCTCGATCCGCCCGAGCGGCCGCTCTTATTGTGTCGACGAGAAGAGCCGGATCCACGCGCTCGATCGCACGCGACCGCGTCTGCCCGAGCGTCCGGGCAAGTGGAGCGGCACGGCATAATGTCGCGGCGGCGGGTTTGACTTGGCGCGATGCGTGCTGTTAAGAAGCCGCCAAGGGCCGCTGCGAAACACTCGCCGCTTCCAGGGGATGGGGTGCCCCCTTAACCGCCGGCAAGGCTGATGACTCCTGCATCGTACCGTCAAGACGGCGGGCGGTTTTGCCGTCTGCCCAGCAGGAGGAAGCCCCAAATGGATCAAGACCTCACTATATTCCTCGCCCCCATTTGCATCTTCGTGGGCGGCGGCCTCATCGCCTTCGGCGGTCTGACCTTATTTGGTCTCGATTTACTCTTTAAGACCAGAACCCAAGCTATTCTTGGGATTTGTGCCGGCCTTGTGATCCTTGGCGCGCTGGAAATCCGATTCTATGCGTCGAGCGCATCTTTTTTAGAAAACCAGAAAGTCGTGGTTTCCTACTGTCACGTTGTGGCGGAAAAAGCGAATCCCGGCCAGCGAGGCACAAAAAGCGATGCCATCAACAAGTCGCTTACCGCGTGTTTGAGCAAGGAGGGATATGAATGGAGCCCCGCGCACCGGCGCTGCAAAGAGGCGCCGCTTGCGATGAACGAATATTGTTATCTGCCAACTGCATTTTTCAGCCGGCTGATCACCAAGATGCAGCTGGCGTTCGAATGACGCCGCCAGCCGCGCCCGGTTCCATGAGTAACGTGTTTGCTCGATAGAGACCACTAGAGGGAACCTAGAAGCGGAAGGCCGCTATTTCTGATCGTTAGCCTCAGCCTGTTTTTTCGCGGGAGTTGTCTCCCACTCGCCTGCGAGGCAAGCTTTTCATAGGCTTGTGCCCTACCTTGCGCGCGCCGCGCAGAGCGGCCTCGAAGCGCCGTTGCACCTGTTCGTCGGGATACTGGTCGTCGCGTTTCTTGGGTTTCATTGTTGGGGTGGCTTCGGTATTTTGATGGATAACCGGCGTTCCCAAGATTCGACTTCCCACTTGGAAATGTATTGATCGTCGCCGAGATCGACCAACGGAACAAACGCATTGTTGGCGGGATTTAGAAGATACCTGACGTTGAAGCAATTACCCTCCCCGGACGCAATGCTACTTTCGGCGGTGCGAATTTCGCAACCCATTTGCTGGAAAAGACAAATAATATCTCTTACGTTCCAGAATGTACCGGATCGTTTTGAGATCACTCAACTAACTTCCGCAAGCCTGAAATCGCGAATTTCCACGGGCACACGCGATGGAGTCTGCTTTATCGGATGGAGATCGATATCGGCATTTTCGAAGAGATCACGAAAATGCGATGGCGCTGGAGGAATCCCATCAAGTCCAGAACGCCCAAGCTCTTCGTTCACGCAGATGTTTGCGACGACCGCCTTTTCAAACGCCCTGCGGAGTTTCGGGAGTGTCTCAGCAGATACCGCAATATCATGCTCAATGCATTGAGCAACCCAAACACCTTCATCGTGGAAAGCGATAGCGCTGATTATAATTTGATTCATCAACGAACTACCTTTCCTTCCGGAAAATTTCGAATCGTGGGTTGCACTGGCAACCTCCATGTCAAGTCTTATTTTATATTTTCAACAGAATCAATCTGTTTTGCATGCTGAACCGGATGCAAGGACCGTTGGTGAACAATTTGTGCAAAATTGCGCGTTGCATGAACAAAATTCGCAGCCATCCACTCGGCGGTAGCACCGGAACCTGAGACGTGACAGTCCATGGAGCGTTGCAGCACTCCGGTCACGACGGCATCAGCCGCCTTTGCCGTACCAATGATTATTATGCCGGACGCAAGAATATGCGGTCATTCCCCCTCCGCCCATTTTTCGATTGGCTCGCTAGCGAACCTCGCGGCGGCCTTTGCGATGGAACGGCCGGAGATGTTTAAGCGAGGCGCGATTTCCGCCAAGGGCACCAGAACGAACGCGCGTTCGAAAAGATCCTTATGCGGCAAATTCAATTGGGCATGCGCGAATGCCTCGTCGCCGTGGAAAAGAATGTCGATGTCGATGAGGCGCGGCCCCCAGCGCACCGACGGTTTCCGGCCCATGGCGATCTCGACCGCATTGGTCGCGGCAAAAAGATCGAGCGGCGGCAGGCGGGTTTCTCCCACCGCGCAGGCATTGGCGAAAAAGTCCTGCTCCACATAGCCCCAAGGCGGCGTGCGGTAGATCGACGAAACCGCTGTCAGTCGGACAATTCCACGATCCTCCAGCAGGGCGAGCGCGCGGCGGATATTGCCCGCCTTGTCGCCGATATTGCTCCCGAGCCCAAAGCCGGTGTTCGTCAGCGGGCCGTCGCCCAGAAGGTCAGCGGCGGACGATGGCATCGAAGACCTTGAAGGCGCTAGCGTGTTCGGCCGCATCGTGAACCCGGAATATGGAGGCGCCATTGGCGGCCGCCGCGAAATTGGCGGCGAGCGTGCGAACGAGGCTTGTCTCGACCGGCGAGAGCCCAGCAAGCAGCGACTTACGCGAAACTCCGACGAGGATCGGCAGGCCATAGTCCTTGAGCACGGCAAGATTGGCGAGGGCCGTGAAATTTTGCGCCCGGCTTTTGCCGAAACCGATGCCGGGATCGAGAATGAGATACGCGGAAGGGATAGAAGCGTCAGCGGCGAGGCGCAAGGATCGGTCGAAGAAGCGTCGCATGTCCGCGACGATGTCGAGTCCCTGATCGACGCCGTCGCGGTTGTGCATGAGAACCGCTGCCGCGCCGGTTTCGGCGACCGTGTCGGCCATGGCGGGATCTTTCTGCAATCCCCAAACATCGTTGACGACGCTCGCGCCGAGTTCTGTCGCGCGGCGCGCGACCTTAGCCTTGGAAGTGTCGATCGAGAACGGAATATCGATGGAACTCGTCAGCGTGCCGAAAATCGGTTCGAGGCGGGCGAGTTCCACTTCCGCCGCGACGGGCGTATGGCCTGGGCGGGTGGATTCCGCTCCCACATCGATAATGTCGGCGCCATCCGCCGCGAGCTTTTCCGCCTGTTGCTTGGCGGCATCGAGGGTAAAGAATTTGCCGCCGTCGGAAAAGGAATCAGGCGTTATGTTCAGGATGCCCATGATGACGGACCGCGTGCCCAAAAGCCCGAGAAACCGGTCGCGGCGCTTGATCACGCCGAGGCGATCGAGTTGTTGGGAGATGGAAGCCCGGCTTTTGTCAACCATTGGCTCGACGATCTTGATCGAGGGAGGCCACGCCTGACCCCGCTCCTGGCGCGGCCATCTTATGCGGGGAAGAAAATTTCGCCCTTTCCGAGCGCCGCCATGTCTCCGGCGAAACGGATGAGCGGGCGGGAAAGAAGCCTCGCGGCGACGCCGCTTTCGGGGCGCAGCAGGCCCGAAAAAACGCTGGCAAAGGCCAGCTCATGGATCCCGCAATCGACGAACGCCGGTCCCAGTTCGGGTGGGTTTGCAAGCGCGATCGTGCCCCGCCGCATGAGGTAACCAGGCAACACGCCGCATTCCCCGAGCACGATCAGCGTTCCGGCGATCATCCGGCTTCCCGGATAATCGCCGGCGGAGCCTTCGATCACAATGGTGCCGCGGCGCAGACGGTCGCCCGCGCGCGCGCCGGCATTTCCGCGCGCGATCAACACCCCCCCGGTCATGCCCTCCATCTCGCCTTCGAGCGGCGCGCCGAGAAAGCCCCCGGCATCGCCTGCGATCTCGAGCCTGCCGCCCGACATGGCGGAGCCCGCGTAGGGCCCGCAATCGCCCATCGCGACGAGATTGCCGCCGCTCATGCCCCGGCCAAGCGATTTGCCGCTATCGCCGTCGACGACGATTTCTCCAGCCTTCAAATCCATGCCGATGTTGTCGAGGCGCGCCGATCCGCCCTCGAAGCGGATCGATTCCGGGCCACCGGACCGGATTTTAAAAATATCGCCGACGGTTATCGTTTCGCGGGTGGTCTGCAATTCTATCGCGGCGATGTCCTTGGGCAATTTCCCAGCAAGCAGATGCGGGACGAGAGGAGCGAGATCGAGCCTTTGGCCGGGCTCTTGCTTGAGGGTGAGGACAAGCTGCTTCACGGCAACAGATCTTTCAGATGAAAGTGGAACGGACCGAGCTTCCCGCCGTAATTGCCGGCGCCGACCCGCACCGCGCCATGTTCCGGCCCGAGCTTCACGATGGCAGCGAGACCTGCTCGCATGGCGGCGGCCACGGCCTCTTTGGTCAATCCGTCGATGACGATCTCGAGGACGCAGCCGACATCCTCGTCGAGATTTGACGCCACCGCGCCGCGCAGGGTCGGGCAATAAGCGTCGTTGGTCGAAGCCATCATGGCTTTGTATTTCGAGCCGACCTTGGAGCCGGATCGCACGATGCCGCCGGGGAACGGCAGAATGACGCCCTCGACGCCGTTCATTGCCGCGACCGCGAGTTCGGCCGTGCGCATCGTGGACTTGGCGGTAGCGCCCATGATGAGGAAATTGCCGCCGCCAACCGCTTTTTTGGTGAGCCCGGTCGTCGCCTCGCAAAGAAATTCGCCGTCCATGACCGGAACGCGCCAGAAATGCCGATCACCGAACTTTTTCGAGACTTGCCAGCCATCGCCGAAATAGCGGATCGAATCGCCAAGCGGCAATCTGTCGGCACTGTCGAGATCGGCGAAACAGGCGGATCCGGGCGATGTCAGGACGCATTGGCCGACGCGGTTGACGAGCTGGGACTGCAACGTGTCAGTCGACATGGCGAACATGAGGACGCGGACGCCGGGACGTCCGTCCGGCGTGCTTTTGCCAGGGCGCTCGCAATCGATGCCCGCCTCGGCGCCGCAGCCGATGACGGAGGTCGCAAATCCGGTCATGGTAACGGCCGCCTGCCTTGCCCAGCGGCGATTGGGCGCGGTGATAAGGATCGCCGTGCCGCGCATCGGAAAAGCCTCGGCAAAACTATCGTCGATGCGGACACCATTTTTTTTCATCGGACGCATGCGACCTCCGCGAAGGCATCGGCACGCGGAAGGAGATTCTCGTTCACCGCGAACATCTCGCGCGAATTGCCGAAGTGACGGTCATAATAGCCGGCAAGGCGGCGGTCGATGGCCCTGTCGTAGCCGGGATTGACCTTGAGCGCCCTGCCCCAGCGGTAATGGGTGACGCGCCCGTCGCGCACGACGAGATCGCCATCCTTGAAAACAAGATGGGCAAACCGAAACATGTTCGCCAAATCCTTGCCAGGCGAATAGACGGCGATATCCGCAAGGCCGCCTTCGCCAAGATGGCCGCGATCCTTGAGGCCGAGCAGCTTAGCTGGCGCCGCACGGGTCATGATGGCGATTTCGTTGAGATTGTATTCGCGCGCGATCGACGGCAGCGTCGTCATCGCGAGCGCGTCTTGCGGCAGACGGGCGGTGGCCTCGGCGCGGGCGTCGCGGCTCATGATAAGCGCGAATATTTCCGGATAGGTCGTAAACGGCGCGCCATTTGGATGATCGGTCGTGAAGAAGACCCGCCACGGGTCATCGATAAGCATGAACAGTTCGAGTCCGCAGGCCCATTGGATGGCACTGGCGAAATTGTTCTCGCGGTAGAAGTAGGGAACGATGCCGCCTCCGTTTCCGTCGCCGTCGTGGATCACGGATTTTTTCGGCGTCGCCATTTCAGCGCCATTGAACTGGCGCAGCACATCGGCCGAAATAGTGACCGTTTGCCGGAACATGACTTGGCCGACATCGACGGTGACATTCGGCGCCGCGTTGACGGCCGCGGCGAGTTCGGCGGCGGCGGAAGAAAAGCCCCGCTCGCCTTCGGCTCCGTAAGAGTAGAATTGCAGATGCGCAAAGTGCAAGCGTTCGCCCCGCGCGGCCTCGATCGTCGCAAGCGCGGTCGTGACATTGCCCGAAATGCCGAGATTGTTGGCGTGCAGATGGAGGGGGTGCGAGATCTGGAGATCCTCTACCGCCCGCTGCAGGGCCTCGACAATCTGGCGCGAGGTGAGGCCGTAGAACGGTACCACGTCGTCGAGGCTGAAGGTCCGCGCATTATATTTGAACGCCGCCGCGCCGCCGGCATTGATGCATTTGACGCCGAGGCCGTTACTGGCGGCCACGGCCGAAGCGACGTAATCGGCCACCGCCGCTCGTCCTTCGCCATCGCGTAGCAAAGACAGTAGGAAATCGTCGTTGCCGAGGACGGTCAGCATTCCTTTGTCGATGATCGGAACGTTGGAGAGCTCGAGATGGGCTTGCAGCGCCTGATGCGGCACAATGGCCGGCTCGATCACGGTGGTGAAACCCATCGAGGCATAGATGGTCCCGGTCTCGAACGTCGACCATTTGGCGGTGGAAAGCGGCAAGCCGGCCGGGGGCGGCAGGCGGCCCCGATGCATTTCGGGAAGCAGCAGGCGCGCGGTATTCACATTGCCGCCCGCGATATGGGAATGAATATCGATCGCGCCCGCCATGACGATCTTGCCGGAGACGTCATGCACTTCGTCCGCCCGCCTGTCCGGGGGCGCCGCGACGATGCGGTCGTCTTCGATCCATAGATCGCCGGTCTCGTCGCGGTCGTTCGCGGGGTCGACGATGCGGCCGCCTTTCAGGAGAATCAGCATTTAGGCGTCCCCCCGATGTGCTTCGTGATTTCGCCGATGACGGCTTCAACCGAAGGTGCTTGACTTGGATGCGAAGCAAGGCGTCCGACGATTGAGGCCGTTTCGCGGGAAAAATCCGCTCCGTCGTGATCTATTCCAGGGCAGCCGACTTCGATGCACACCTGTGGTTCTTGCGCAAAAGCCGTTTGCGGGGACGCGAGCGCGACAAGCGGAATATTTTTTTTCCATGGCGGCGCCTCAGGGCGATAGGCGGAAATCCACAGCGCGGCATCGGCTTCGCCGCTCTCGATCATGCGGGTTGCATCGAACCGCCATGTGTCATGCTCGGGAAAGCCGCGGCCGAAGGATGTCCGCACCGGGAAGCCGGTCATCCAGCCCGATGCCTGCACAACGCCGGCCGCATTGGAATCGCAGCCGAGAGGCAACCCGGAAAAACGAGTCGTCTTGTTGAGATCGCGGATTAGGCCATGCAGCATTTCGATCGCCAGGCTATCGAGCGAATCGCCGCCCCAGACGGCGACGCCAAAACGCGCATTCTTGAGAATTTTCGCGAATTCGTCGAGCTTGTGCAGCATGCGTTTAGCGCAACTTACCGGCCTGCCGGCGGCGCGGGCGCGCAACGCCGCGAGCGCCATGTGCAAATCCGAAGCGTCAAGAGTTTGGCTCGCGAGCCCTTCAACCTTCCGACCACCGCGTCCCGGCCAAATGCACAAGAGCTTGCGTGGTTCCTGGGTAAGATCGAAAGGCGGGATTTCGGCGGGCGCCAGGCGCTCCATCATTGTCGGCCAGACTTTTGTCAAATCCTTGCCGACGAAGAGCAAGGCATCGGCGCGCAGGCGCGCCTCGTTCGGCGTCGTGAACATCAGCCCGGCCTGGCGCATGACGTCGAGATCGGCAAAAATTTGCGGGGAATACATGTGATCATAGGCGCCGCGAAGCCTTTCGGCGAATAGAATTGCGGCGCGGGCGCCCGCGACATCGGTGCCGAGACCGGCGATGATAGGCATTCGCGCTGCCGACAATATCGCCGCGGCGCGCTCGGCCGCCGCCGCAAGCGTAGCAGGCTTGCCGTTTATCCGCGGCTCATTCATGGCTCATCCCAGCCTCTCGTCCCAGCCGCCATGGCGTGGCTTGTTGTTTTCGCCGGCCTTAAATACCAATCTTAATAAAAGCGCGTTTTTCCCGGACCGCGGGCGCTGCGGGATCGCTGCAAGCTCACGGCTACGGCATGTCGCCAATCGGTGCAAGCCGGCGATTAAGCGTCGCTTCTTTGGATTTAAACCCCCGTCTTCAAAGGGCTATTGGCGGAATGCCTCGCTTCGCCCGCGGAATTGCGGATGAAAACCAGCAGCTCGTCGGCTTAACTTCTCTTAATTCTGACATCTTCACATAATTCCTGGCTTCATCCCTACGGCGGGGCCCGGCCCGGCTCTTGCCGCGCGGCGCCATAAGCCTTACCAATCCTTGCCGCGACCGGGGCGATCCGCGATGCTCGCGGACCTGGCCCATCAAGCGGGAGAGATGTTTTTGGCGAGCCTTGTGCGGGTTCCGCGTTGCTTTTTCGTGCTATTGGCGCTCGCAGCGGGGCTTTCTCCGGCAAGGGCCATCGAATCGGTGCGGGTGCCGATCGAATCGCCAGCCATCGACCTGACCAAGGCTTTTGCAACCTATCATTCCGACGGCGACCGTCTTGTCGTTTCGACTGCGCCCGGTTCCGACGGCGTCGTTCGCCGCATCGAGGTGCGGGCGCGAGTCGAAGGGACACACCCGGATTGGATCGTCTTCGCGCTCACCAACGATACCAGCGAACAAATCGAAAGATTGCTTGTCGCGCCGCATTTCCGGCTGGTCGGCTCCGGCGTGATCTGGCCCGATC
>JBOHJU010000089.1:0-9426 GCA_050728755.1 Methylocella sp. | reverse complement strand
GCGATCTTCGCCCCTTGCCGGTCGTTGAACCAAACCAAATGCGATTCCCTCGGTTAGCCTCCAAATCGGTTGACCAACCTCTTGAATCAAAACATGGTTAATCAGGTCTTAACCCTAGATAAGCCTGAGGCTGAAAGTCATGCACAGCAAGGTTTGGAATGAGCGCACGGGTTAACGCGACCGAAGGAAGTTCAATAGGCACTAGCCCCGCTGCGATGCTGATGGATCGCCGCGACCAGATCCGACGTGCGGCCGTCATAGAGAAAGAATGCCCGCTTGCCGAGTCCCCACAGCGGCGCTGTGCGGAATTCGTCCGGTCCGGCCTGGCCTTGCGTTATGCCGTCCGCTAGCCCCGGCCCCATATGATGCAGCGCAATGTCAGAGTAAAGATTGGCAACCTGAATCCTGGCGGCGCTCGCGCGGCCTCAACCCAATCAGTAACCTAATTCGCCTATAATATGGCGCGCCCGGAGAGATTCGAACTCCCGACCCCTAGATTCGTAGTCTAGTGCTCTATCCAGCTGAGCTACGGGCGCGTCCGGCGGGATCGTCCTCACGCGCGGAAACCGGTGCGAGACTTAACCGCTGGGCCTCCTCCTGACAATAGGGGCCAGGGCGGACCACGGCGGGGAACCCTATCATTGCGTACTAACGGCGACCTGAGGCAGGGTAATACGAAATTTCGCGCCCGAATTCTCATCATCGTCGCCGGGGACGAGCGCGATGGCACCGCCATGGCCGTGCACGAGATCGGCCGCGATCACGAGGCCGAGGCCGGACCCGCCGGAACGGCTTGAGCTGAAGGCGGTGAAAAGCCGCGCCCGCGCGCTTGCCGGCACGCCTGGTCCGGTATCGGCGACTTCAATTATCGCCGCTTCGTCCTCAAGCCAAGACTCGACTCGGATCCGCTTCGGCCGTCCGGTCTCCGCATTGGTGTTTTCCAGCGCTTCGGCGCCATTGCGAAGAAGATTGACAAACACGCGAAACATTTGCTCTCGATCCGCGGCGATCTCAAAATCGGCGGCGATTGCGTTGACGAACTCGATCCTGCCCCGCGCTTCGAGCCTTATCGTCTCCATGACCTCGGCAATGAGCCCGCGCAACGGAAAGCGCGTAGGTTTCGGCGGATCGTCGGCGGCGCGGCCATAGGTCAGCGTCGCCTGACAGAAACGGATCGCGCGATCGAGCGTGGCGACGAGCTTGGGCGCGAGCCGTTGGACGAGCGGATCATCGGCATTCGCGAGGCGGTCGGACAGAAGCTGCGCCGAGGTAAGCATGTTGCGCATGTCGTGATTGATCTTGGCAACCGCGAGCCCGAGCGTGGCAAGATGTTTTTTCTCTTTCAGTTCACGGACCAAAACATCCTGCATGATGGCGAGTTCCTCTTCGGCATAAGCGATCTCGTGTTTGCCGCCGGAAGGGACGATGATGCGGCGGGAGGGACTCTCGGGATTGGCGCCAAATTCGATCAAATTGTCGGTGAGCCGCCGCACCGGGCGAAGTACCATGAAATGGATCGCGACGGTGGCGAGGCCTGCGACGATTGCCGACATGACGAGGGTAACCGCCAAAAGCCGGAGCGAATAGGCGCGCATGGCTTTGATCAGCGGCGCCTCGTCCATGGTGATCGCGATCGATTCGCCGCCCATGTAGTCTTCGCCGACGACGGTGATGACACGCCCGGGAGGCGCCATCAGCGTAGCCATCGCGTCGGGCAGCGGCTGGAAAGCAGACTCGCGAAACTCGTAAATTTCATCCACGCGGCTAGGCAAATCGGAAGCGGCGAGGATTCGCTTCGTGCCATGCTTGTTGAGGACGATGATTCGCGCGCCGACGCGATTCAGCAATTGGCGCGACAAATCGGGGGGCACCACGGCCTGGGGTGCCGCGTCGAGCACGAGCGCGGCCGTATAGGCGGCGCTGAGGCGTTGCTGCAACCAATTGTCGCGATAATTGGCGATGGCGGGGATGTAGATCATCGTTGCCGCAGCAATGACGAAAGCGGTGTTTAACAGAAGCACCCGCGTCGCCAGGCCGAAACGGACCGTTCGACGCTTATTCGCGAGGAGTCCGCTCGCCGCTAGACCCTCGCCCGGAGGCATCACGAGATCGGTCATGGCAACCCCAATTCGAATCAACGCCCGCCGCGCGGCATTGTTCCGCGCGGCCACGACCGCTTCATGCCGAATCGCCCGCGCCACTAACTATTTGTTTTCACGCGCGCAGGAATTTTCATTCTTACTTTGCCTTTTCTATCGCCGGTGCGCCGCATATCGCGCACCATAAGCTGTCAGACGAAGAGGCGGGACGCGCGCCGGATCACTATTGAGCTTGGCTTTAGGAGCCTTAGCTAATATTTCCCGGATTTGACCACGAGCCAAATCAATGTCAACCCGAGGCTACTGCCGACCGCAAAGAAGGTGAGCCCCATAATAGTCATTCCCCACGTCAGGGGTCCTTTGTGAAAGAGCGCAAAACTGGAGCTGACGATCACGGCTGCGATCACAAGGCCAACTGTAACGTTGCGATCGCCCCACCGACCCAGCTTGAACCTTTCGGCCTCCTGCTCGCGCGCTCGCGCTGCCTTTTCTTCCATCTGCTTGCGTTCTGTAATGTTGGTCCAGAACCCGACGATTTCCTTGGGCCGGCCGTCGGCGCTCCGCACGACGCTCGCCTCGTCCCGCATCCAAAGGTAGTGGCCGTCCTTGGATCGAAACCGGTACTCTTGCACCAAGCGGCCCTGGGCCATCAGGATCGACGTTTTCTTGACAGCGGCCTTCTTGTCATCGGGATGCAGACAGTCGATCCACCAGCCAGGGGCCAGCGCTTCCTCGACTTCGTAACCCAGGATTCTCTTGACGCTGTCACTTACCCATTCGCTGCGAAAACCTTTCGCTGTCACCGCAAGCACATAAATTACGGTAGGAATGGAATTCAATATGTGGTCCGACCGGTTGTCTGAATCGAGCACGAGCCCGGTCACCATCAATGCCAGGCTACAGCCGACCACAAAGGCAGTGAACGCAATGGCGGTCATTCCCCACATCAGGGGCCCTTTGTCTGCAAGGAGCAAGAAAGTGGAGCCGACGATCAGGGCTGCGATCACCAGACGAAGTGCAATGCGATTGGTAGACTGAATCAGTTCGCCAGTCCCGACCTCTTGCTCCCGCGCTCGCGCTTCCTCTTCTTCCGCCTGCTTGCGTTCTGTAATATTGGTCCAGAACCCGACTATTTCCTTGGGCCGGCCGTCGGCGTCCCGCAAGAGGCTCGTCTCGTCGCGCATCCAAAGATAGTGGCCGTCCTTGGATCGAAGCCGGTACTCTTGCACCAAGCGGCCCTGGGTCATCAGAATCGACGTTTTCTCGACAGCGGCCTTCTTATCATCGGGATGCAGACAGTCGATCCACCAGTCAGGGGCCAGCGCTTCCTCGACTTCGTAACCCAGGATTCTCTTGACGCTGTCACTTACCCATTCGCTGCGAAAACCCTTCGCTGTCACCGCAAGCACATAAATTACGGTAGGAATGTAATGCAATATCTGGCGGGACCGCATCTGCGATACCGTAAGAACCTTGTGGGGCCGAAACTGTGGCATAGCTTTAACTCTCGACCGCGTCGATACCTACGGCAACCTGCCGCGAGCTCTGCCGAACTAGCAAAATTCTGTCCAACAGTTATGTACCTTTTTTATGTTCGCGTGCTACGTTCGATCCTCGAAAACTTGC
Organism: Methylocella sp.; assembly: GCA_050728755.1. Classification (GTDB taxonomy): domain Bacteria; phylum Pseudomonadota; class Alphaproteobacteria; order Rhizobiales; family Beijerinckiaceae; genus Methylocapsa. The sequence continues at coordinate 5,701 of JBOHJU010000089.1, read as the reverse complement.
CGGGCTTTTTCCGCAAGATACCACGCCAATTCTCTGATTTTGGAAGTGTGTTGTCCGATCGAACGGTTCCATTCGATCAGAAAGCGCCCTAATGGGGCGTCGAGCGGGCTGTCCCGAAACGTCATGGCGGCTCGCCGCGCCGCGTCGGCCAGCGCCGGATAAGGAACCATGAGAGAGGCTATATCGCTGGCGGTCATGCACTTCGATATGGCGAGCGTAAAGAGATTGATCAACTCCTCCGCCCCCGTTCCGACGATACCGGCACCGAGAAGGGCGCCCCCGCGGCTAGTGACGAGCTTGACGTGTCCGCCGCGCCGATGCTCGATATGGGCCCGCTCCGTTTCGGCGAACGGCCAGCGGAGCACGCAAATATGGCGATGCGCCGCCCGCGCTTGCGCTTCCGACAGCCCTGCCGTAGCCATCGCAGGGGAGGTCAAAATAACCCGGGCGGCCACTTGCCGGTGCTTTCGCAGGCCTGGCAATCCGAGAACGGTGCGCAGGACGAGACCGGCATGCTGTTCGGCGGAACTACCCTGTCGCGCGCTTCGCACGACCGTGCCGATCGCGTGGATGCGCCGGTTGCTGGTGGCAAGCGAGGCGTCTGTCTCGATGCCGCGCTCGGTGTAACGCACTTTCGCCGTGGCAAGACCGAGGCCCTCGACGGCCGGCGCACGGCCAGCCGCCGCCAGAATATGCGAACCCGCGACGAGGTTGCGATGCCCGCCGGAGGCGATGAAAACACGAACGCCGTTGCCGCGCGGCTCGATCCGCAAAATCCGCACCTCCTCATGCACGACGATACCGTCGCGCGCGAACGCGGCGCGCACCGGCCCAGCAAGTTCTTCGTCTTCCGAAGCGAATATTGCCCCCTCCGCAAGCACGATCGCCTCGCATCCGAGCCGGCGCATCGCCTGCGCGAGCGCGAGCCCATCCGGATCGGCGCCGATGACGATAAGGCAGCGGGGCGGATGTTCCAACGCGCAGATCGCGGCGCAATCGAGAGGCCGCACGAGGTGGAGCCCCGGAATGGGCAGGATTTTTTCGACGGATCCGGTCGCGACAACGAAGCGCCGCGCCTTGATTTTCTCGCCGCCTGCCTCGCACGTATCGGGACGCGTGAAGCGGCCCGGCGCGCGAATGACCTTCACATCCATGGCTTCGAGACGTGCTTGGGTATAATTTGGCGCGATCGCGGCAAGCAAGGCGGCGGCATGTTGACGCGCGCGCGCGAAACCGATTTGCGGCGCTGGGGCAATTTGCGGCGCTTGGGCGGCGATTCCGAAACCGCCGACGCCGCGTGCCAAAGTGGAGGCCCGGCTCGCCGCGAGCAAGGCATGGCGCGGAATGGAATCGGTAAGCTCGCGGCCGCCAAGCGCGCCTTTTTCGATCAGCACCACGGACCGGCCGCGAGCCGCCGCCCCAAGCGCCAGCGAGAAACCTCCGCGGCCACCGCCGATGATACATAAATCGGGCTCGATTTCCGCACTCATGGCGTAATGTTCTTGCTCCTCTAACCTTTGGCCTTCAAGGCTTCATTCGCGGGTCCGGCGTGGCGCTGAGATCTGGCCGTGTACTGCGGCAGGACAGTGGGCCAAGCGCAACGAATCGGCCGTCACTCTCAGACAAACATAGCGAAGCGGTTATTCAGAAGTTAAGTCACAGGGTTTATGTAACTCAGGCATGTAGAATTTTGGACAGAAAACGAGAGAATCAAATGACGCGTTTACTTACATATAAAATCACAGCCTTTTTGGCCGCGGTCTCGATGGGCCCAACTTTGTCGCAACCCGCCACCGCGGCGACGCCGGCGAACAATTTAGTTACGACCTACAGCCTCATAGGCCCCAACCAAATTTCCTGGGTTACCTGCGGTTCGACCGCCGAAACCAGCGGCTGCTACAGTTCAGGAACCTTGGGAAATTTGAATAATGCTTGCGGCATTATGAAAGAATTCGCCGACCGCAGCCATCAACACTCCAAGCCAATACACCGTGACCCGCCCGGTTTACGTCATGAACGCGGGCACTACGGCGACCGACATTCCTACGCTCAACGTCTATAAAAAGAGCGACATCATTACCGCGTCGAACGATTCGACGACTATTACACTGGTCAAGCAAATTGCGTTGCCATTGGCCGACGGTAAAGTCAGATGTTTCATGGCGGGGAACGCGGCCGCCCTTTTCATGGGCACCGGCCAAAGTCCGAACGCCGTCAAAGTGACCATCGTTGGCAAGAACGTGACAACGATTGATGGTTTTAGCCCGCCGATTAATGTGAGCCAGATTACTGCGAGCGAAGGCGGCTTTGTGGCTGTAAGCTTTGGTTCCGGCAGCAATACCGGCTTCATCGTGTTTGGCCCCGACGGCAGCGAAGAGGAAGATGGCGGCGGAAGCGCATTCGTTATCAATAATCTGCAGGGCATCCAGCTGACACCGTCCGCGCCCGTTGCGGCGCGCGCGTTGACCGTCGCCCACGCGCACTTCCACGTACCTCGGCAGTAACTCTATCAGCGTGCCAGGGAGCTGATTTAGCCGGGCGCAAAATGATGGGGGGCGCCCGGCATAAAGCCCGCCGGCAGTTCCGACTTTGCAGCTAACATGCTATGGCTGCGCGGGACGTGACCGGCGCGCTGGGGCGCAAGATGCATATTGCAATGATCGGCTCAGGCTATGTGGGGCTCGTGTCGGGGGCGTGTCTCGCGGATTTCGGGCATACGGTCGTTTGCATTGATAGCGATGGACAAAAAATCGAGGCCTTGAAGGCGGGGAAAATGCCCCTCTTCGAACCCGGCTTGCACGATATTGTCAAAAACAACGTTCGGGCCCGACGGCTTTCCTTTTCCACCGATCTTGCCACGGCAGTCGCTTCGTCTAAAGCGGTCTTCATCGCGGTCGGAACGCCGTCGCGGCGCGGCGACGGCCATGCCGATCTTTCGTTTGTCTACCATGCGGCGCGCGCGATCGCCGCCGGGCTCGACGGATTTACGGTGGTCGTGACAAAATCGACCGTTCCCGTCGGCACGGGCGACGAAGTCGAGAGGATCATTCGCGAGACCCGGCCGGACGCCGATTTCGCGGTTGTTTCCAACCCCGAATTTCTACGCGAAGGGGCGGCGATCGACGATTTCAAGCGGCCGGACCGCATCGTCATCGGCGTCGAGGACAAACGCGGCGAAACGGTCATGACGGAAATTTACCGGCCGCTCTATCTGAACCAGGCGCCTATCTTTTTTACCGGCCGCCGCACTTCGGAGCTGACCAAATACGCGGCCAACGCTTTTCTCGCCACGAAAATAACCTTCATCAACGAGATCGCCGACCTTTGCGAGCGGGTCGGGGCCAATGTCCAGGACGTGGCGCGCGGGATCGGCCTCGACAAGCGCATCGGTTCCAAATTCCTGCACGCGGGACCAGGATACGGCGGCTCTTGCTTTCCGAAAGACACCCAGGCTCTGATCAAGACCGCCCAGGATCACGGCGCGCCGGTCCGGATCGTCGAGGAGGTCGCCGCGATCAACGACCAGCGCAAGCGCGCCATGGCCCGCAAGGTCTTGGCGGTTTGCGGCGGGACGGTGCGCGGCAAGACCATCGCAGTATTGGGCCTTACCTTCAAGCCGAATACCGACGACATGCGTTACTCCCCCGCGATTTCGGTCATCACCGCTTTGCAGGACGGCGGTGCGCGGATTCATGCCTTCGATCCCGAAGGCATGGATCAGGCGCGCCTTGTCCTTGAAGATCTCACCTTTTTTTACGACCCCTATTCCTGCTGCGACAAGGCCGACGCGCTGGTCATCGTGACCGAATGGGACGCGTTTCGCGCGCTCGATCTCGATCGCATCAAATCGGCTCTCGCCTCGCCGGTCATGATCGATCTGCGCAACATTTACAATCCGGAGGAAATGGCACGGCGCGGTTTTGTCTATTCCAGCGTCGGGCGAGGCGCCGCCCAGAGGGAGCGCACGGGCTCATAGACCGAGTGCGGTCAAGCCTGGATGGTCGGCGGGACGCGGCCCGGCGGGCCACAGGAATTTGCGCGCTTCCGGCGCGAGCGCCACGTCGTTGATGCTGGCATCCCGGCGGCGCATCAGTCCATCGCCATCGAATTCCCATTGCTCGTTGCCGTGCGCGCGAAACCAATGGCCGGAAGCATCGCGCCACTCGTATTGGAAGCGAACACTGATGCGGTTTTCATGGAACGCCCAAAGCTCCTTGATGAGCCGGTAATCGAGCTCGTTCGCCCATTTGCGGGTGAGGAATTCGACGATTGCTCCGCGTCCTCGAAAAAATTCCGAGCGGTTTCGCCAGCGGCTGTCCTCGGTATAGGCAAGCGCGACGCGGGCAGGATCACGCGTGTTCCATGCATCCTCGGCAAGCCGAACTTTTTCCACCGCGGTTTCGCGGGTGAAGGGAGGCAAAGGCGGGCGGCTTGGCAAGGCAATTTTCTTGGAATCGGGACTGGGAATCGAGACAATGCGCCGGACAGAAGCTGAAATCAAACGGTAGGCGTCCTGGAACACCATTGGCTCAACCGATGTCCGGGGCTTGGTGCGAACCTGCAACCCTTCGCTTCAAGAAGCTGCGTTGGCCGAAAATCGGCGGCCGTGCTGCGCCGGCACTTGACAAGCTTAATTTCTATAGACTTAGTTGTGATAAACATGCCGCACGTCCGAAAATCATCCGAAAGGCTTCGGTGGCCAGGAATTTTGTGAAGACCAGGATCGGTTAGGCTATGCCGCCGAAGTTTGCATTCCTATCTCGCGGTTGCGCCGCGGCCGCCATGGGTGCCTTGAGCGGGAGGTTTGCCGCCGCCTCGCTTCCGGCGATGAGCGAGGGAGCGACGCTCCTCAATGTTTCCTATGACCGCACGCGGGAACTCCATACGGAAATCAACAATGTGTTCGATCGGCGGATCTGGTTCGGTGATCTGAGTCTAGGATAAAAGCGATATGGAATTTCTCCGTGCAATTAACCCTCTCTATTCCCTCTCCGGGTTTTTCGTCGGTGCATTGGTAGGTTGCACGGGAGTGGGAGGCGGGTCGATTATGACACCATTGCTGGTTCTTTGGTTCGGGATCCATCCCGCAACGGCGGTTAGCACAGACCTCCTATACGCCGGCATCACCAAGAGCGGCGGCACGATCATTCATAGCCTGAACCGTACCGTGGACTGGCGGATCACGCTCCGGCTTGCCGCTGGCAGTCTCCCAGCAACAGCCTTGACGCTACTGGCACTTGCGGAGTTCGGCGGGGACAGCGATCGCACGAACGCAGTCATCACGACAGCCCTCGGATATGCTTTGCTCCTGACGGCTCTCACACTATTTGTTCCTAAACGGGTTTTGCACCGCACGGCTGGACGTCTGCGAGAACTGCCCGAGCGCCAAACCATGACCCTTACCTGTGTGTTCGGCGCTTTCGTGGGTGTGCTCGTCACGATCTCGTCGGTCGGGGCCGGGGCAATCGGCGTCACCGTGTTGTTGCTTCTCTATCCCCGAGTTCCGACAGTCCGAATTGTCGGGTCGGACATCGCCCACGCCGTGCCGTTGGCCCTCTTTGCGGGCTTGGGGCATGCGTTTCGCGGTTCTGTGGACTGGATGATGCTCATATCTTTGTTGATCGGCTCGCTGCCTGGAATCGCGCTAGGCGGCCAGATTGCGGCATTTGCTCCAGATCGTGTTTTGCGGCCGATACTTGCA